>NZ_JBEZLR010000039.1:0-80143 GCF_040652275.1 Streptomyces sp. NPDC048275 | reverse complement strand
GCCTTCGGGCTTGTGCGGGGGGGGTGGTCCCGGGGGGCCGCGGGGGGGGGGGGGGGCGGGGGGGGGGGGGGCCCCCCCCCCCCCACGCCGAGGTGGGCGTCAGCGGTGGAAGGCGGAGCCGAGGCGTGCGCCGGGCACGGGCGCGGCGAGCGCGCGCGGTCCGAAGCTCACCGACTTGGTCGCGGTGACACCGGCGGCGGTACCGGGGAAGACCCACACGCCCCCGGAGCCGCTGTTCTCCGCCGGTGCCGAGACGGCGACGTACCCGCCGACGACGGCGGTGCGGCTGCCGAACCGGTCGCCGTTCTCGGCCGTACCGGGCACCCCGGCCGTGTTCTGGCTGAAGACCCGGACCTTGGTGCCGACGACACCCGCCGCGCTGCCCCTGAGGACGGCGAAGGTGCCGGCGTTGGTCCGGCCGGCGAAGTCCTCGCCGGGGATACCGGTGACGATGTCGGCGTATCCGTCGCCGGTGACGTCACCGACGGAGACGTCGGTGCCGAAGCCGTCGCCGCTCTCCCCTGTCCCGGGGACGCCGGCGGTGTTCTGGCCGATCAGTGTGGCCCGCGGCGCCAGTCCGGCCGCCGTGCCCCGCACCACGCCCACGAGACCGCCGCCCGCCGCGGTGCTGCGGCCGAAGACGACATCCTGCCGGCCGTCGTCGTCGATGTCGCCGAGAGCGATGCTGTCCGCGGACACGGTGTCGGCGGAGGCGATGAACGGCCCTCCCACCAGGCCGTCCTCAGTGCCCTTCAGCAGTTGCAGATGGGGCGGGGGGATCGACCCTCCGTCGTCCGAATCCCACGAACCGCTGCTGATCACCAGGTCGGTTGTGCCGTCGCCGTCCACATCGCCCGCTCTCATGGCGTAGACACGGACGTCCAGGCCGACGAGGGGTCCGGTGCGGGCCGCTGCACCGGTACGGCTGAAGGGCCCGTACCGCATCTGATAGGCCGTCGCCAGGTCCAGGTGCCCGTCCCCGTCGAAGTCACCGGCCTGGGTCTCCGCCCGGCCCTGGCCGACGGTCGTGGCGGTGGCGAGCCCGCCCACGCCTCCCCACAGGACGGTGTGCAGCCCGGCGTCACGCACACTGCCGATGTCCTCGCCCGGGGCTCCGACCACCAGGTCGGTGAAACCGTCACCGTCCAGGTCGGCCGCCGTGAGGTTGCTGCCGAAGCGGTCACCCGCCTCCGCCGTGCCGGGTATCCCGTAGCGGTCCTGGCTGATCACCTGGCGCTTCACACCGTCGGGCCCCTCGGCCATGCCGTAGACGACGGTGAAGTACCCGGCGCCGGACCTGCCGTTGACCGTGCCGCCCGGGGCCGCGATCGCCACGTCGGTGTATCCGTCACCGTCGAAGTCGGCCCGCGTGGACGCCGCCGCGGCGTCGACGGCGAGGGTGCCCGCAGAGGTGTCTTCGGCGTAGGACACTGCGGGAGCCGCCGCCGTCACCGCGATGACGGCGGCGGCGACAGCGGCGGCGGACGTACGGAATCTTCGAGAGGACAAGGCAACCCCTTGGGACGGCGAGCAGTCGGCGGCGCATCTCACACGCTCGGCAACCGACAAGACCCGCACAGGACACCAAGGGTTGTACGCCGTCCGTTCACCCCGGGTTCACCCCGGCCCGGAGGGGAGGATCCGGCCGGGGCCGACGTAGACCACTTTCGGCCCGGTGACCGGCGCGGATCAGCTCACGCCCACGCCGCGCCTACGCCGCCGTACGGATCCTCTGTGACCTCGCCGAACCGGCGCCCGCCCGTCCAGTTGGATCCAGATCCGCACCTCGGTGCCTCCCAGCACCGACGAGCCGATCCGCACGTCCCCGCCCGTCGACTCCGCGAGCCGTCGCACGATGTCCAGGCCGAGCCCGGTCGAGCCGTCGCTCCCGGACCCGCGTCCCCGCGCCATCGCCGCCTCCGGGTCCACGATCCCCGGTCCCGCGTCCGACACCAGCACGATCACCGCGTCCCCGGCGTTGTGCACGTCGACCGCGAAGGCCGTGCCCTCCGGGGTGTGCCGGAAGACGTTGCCGAGGAGGGCGTCGAGCGCGGCCACGAGGTCGGCCCGGGCGACCGGTATGCGGACCGGCCGGTCCACGCCCGCGACGCGCACCTTGCGGCCCTCGTCCTCCGCGAGCGCCGACCAGAAGTCCATCCGCTCACGGACGACCTCGGACGCGTCGCAGCCGGCCCCGACACCTATCGCCGCCGTCTGCGGTTTGGCCTCCCGGGCCGTCCGGATGATCGTGTCGACCTCCCGCTCCAACTGCGCGACGGCGGCCCGGGTCTGCTCGGCGGCGGGCCCGTCTCCGAGCGAGGCGGTGTTCAGCCGCAGCACGGTCAGCGGGGTGCGCAGACGGTGCGAGAGATCTGCCGCCAACTCCCGTTCGTTCGCCAGCAGTTGTACGACCTGATCGGCCATCGAGTTGAACGCTACCGCCGCCAGCCGCAGTTCGGTCGGGCCTTCCTCGGGCACCCGCGCTCCCAGCTTCCCCTCCCCCAACTCGTGCGCGCCCTCGACCAGTCGCTGCGCCGGCTGCACCATCCGCACGCCCAGCCGGTCGGCGACCGCGACCGAGCCGATGATGAGCGCGACGCCGACCGCGGCGAGCACCGCCCAGGCCGTACCCACGCCGTTGCTGACCTCGGACTCGGGGACGTACACCTCCACGACCGCGATCTCACCGGAGCTCAGCGCGGTGGGCTGCAGCAGGGTGGAGCCGCCGGGGACCTCGGTGGTGGAGGCCCGGCCCAGCTTGCGTGTGGTGGCGATGTCCTCGGCGGCGGCGCGCCGTCGCCCGATGTCGACGGCCGCCTTGCCGTCGCTCGCCGGTATGTGCACGGCCATCCCGTCGTCCGAGCCCGCGGAGGCGACGACCCGCTCCAACTGGTCCCGGTCGGTGGTGATGGAGAGCGCGGGCGCGATGGCCGCGGCCTCCCGCTCGGCATTCGAGAAGGCCCGGTCCCTCGCCATCTCCTTGATGACAAGCCCCAGCGGAACCGCGAAGGCCACCACGACCATCGCGGTCACCGCCACACACACCTTGACCAGCGCCCACCTCATAGCGGCGGCACCGTCGTCGGTGGTTCCGTCCTCGGCGGCTCCAGCTTGACGCCGACCCCCCTCAACGTGTGCAGATAGCGCGGCCGCGCCGCCGTCTCGCCCAATTTCCGGCGCAGCCACGACAGATGGACGTCGATGGTCTGATCGTCCCCGTACGACTGCTGCCACACCTCCGCCAGCAGCTCCCGGCGCGCCACGACGACACCGGGACGCCCGGCGAGAAAGGCGAGCAGGTCGAACTCGCGCCGGGTGAGATCCAGCCGTACGCCGTCCAATTCGGCCTGGCGGCGCAGGGGGTCGATGGCGAGGCCGCCGACGCGGATGACCGGTGACGTGGGCGCGTCCCCCGCCGCGCGCGAGCGGCGCAGGACGGCGGCCATCCGCGCGGACAGGTGCTCGACCGAGAACGGCTTGGTCAGATAGTCGTCCGCCCCGTCGTTCAACAGCCGGACGATCTCCGTCTCGTCGTCCCGCGCGGTGGCGATGATCACCGGGACGTCGGTGATGCCGCGCAGCATCTTCAGCGCCTCGGCCCCATCCAGATCGGGCAGGCCCAGGTCCAGGATGACGACGTCGAAGGAGAAATGGGCGACCTCGCGCAGCGCCTCGAGCGCGGTGCCGACGCTGCGCACCGTGTGCGAGGCGTCGGTCAGATGCCGGATGAGAGCGCTGCGTACGAACTGGTCGTCCTCGACCACGAGCACACTTGCCATGCGCCGCACCGTACGCCATCTGTGCGATGCCGGTCCGGCGCCTGTGGATAACTCCGCCTGCGCACAGTCCATGAGACACCCGTGGGGCGTGTGGGGCAGTATGGCCGGCGATGCTCAGAGGACTCGTACACGTACTGGCATGGTCGCTCGCCACGGGCGCGGCGGTCACGCTGTCGTGGTGGGGTGTGCACACGGTCATGACGGGGACGGCCTACGATCCCCCGCGCGCCCTTCCCATCATGGCGACGGACGCCACCACGCAGGGGGCGAAGCCGCTCGCCTCGTCGACCGGTCGGTCCCCGGCGTCGCGCAGTCCCGCCGCCCCGAAGCCGGAGCCGAGCCGCAAGCCGACCCCCACGCCGTCACCTTCGAAGTCGCCCTCGAAGTCGCCCTCGCCCAGCGCGAGCAGCCCGACGGCCTCCGGTCGGGTCAAGAGTTACGACACCGACGGCGGGCGGGCCGTCTTCGACCTCGGCGAGACGTCCGCGACGCTCGTGTCCGCGACGCCGGGCTCCGGTTGGTCGATGCAGGTGTGGAAGACGGAGAGTTGGATCCGGGTGGAGTTCGCCTCGGGGGCGGATCGGGTGTCGGTGTTCTGTACGTGGCATGACGGGCCGCCGCGGGTGGACATCGGAACCTATTAGCTCCGCCGGCCGTCAGCGGAACACCGATGCCGGTGGCGCCGGGGATGCCACCGCTGCCGCGTCCGCCACCGGTAGCGCTCCTCCGGTGAAGTCGGCCAGCTGCTTGCCGTGTTCGACGCGGCCGGGGTGCGGGTCCGAGGCGGCGCGGCGGGTCAGTTCGGCCACGGGCAAGGGGTGGTCGGAGGCGACGAGGACGGCGTTCCCGAAGCGTTTGCCGCGCAGTACCGTCGGGTCGGCGACGAGGGCCAGCTCGGGGAAGACGGTCGCGGCGGTGGCGATCTGGCCGCGCAGGTGGGCCAGCGGCGGTCCGTCCGCGAGGTTGGCGGCGTACAGGCCACCGGGCTTGACGACCCTGCGGACGTCGCCGAGGAATTCGACGGACGTGAGGTGCGCGGGCGTACGCGCACCGCTGAACACATCGGCGATCACCAGGTCCGCCCAGCCGTCCGGCACCTTGGCGAGCCCGTCGCGGGCGTCCATGGAGCGCACCCGGATCCGGGCGTTGGGGTCCAACGGGAGTTCACGGCGGACCAGTTGGACGAGAGGCGCGTCGCGTTCGACGATCTGCTGGGTGGAGCGGGGGCGGGTCGCGGCGGTGTAGCGGGCGAGGGTGAAGGCGCCGCCGCCGAGGTGCACGGCGTGCACGGGCTTGCCGGGCGGCGCGACGAGGTCGATGACGTGGCCGAGCCGACGCTGGTACTCGAAGCTCAGGTACGCGGGGTCGTCGAGGTCCACGTGCGACTGCGGGGCGCCGTCGATCAGCAGGGTCCAGGCGCGTGCGCGGTCCCGGTCGGGTATCAGCTCGGCGAGCCCGCCGTCGACCGTCTCTACGACCGGCTCGACGCCCGCCCGGCCCCGGCGCGCACCACGCCCCGCGTCCCGCCCGTCGTCGGAGCGCCCCTCGTCGTACCGCTTGTTCCTCGACCTTCCCACCCCACCATTATCGGGGCGTACGAGGAGGTCGGCTCAGCGGCAGTTGTCCGCGGCCTCGATCAGTCGCGCCGCCTCGCCGAGCGCCGCCCGCAGCACGGCCGGATCGGTCGCGAGGTCCGCCTCCTCCGGCGGGAGCAGCCAGTCCGAGCCCTCGACCGGGGGCTCGGGGGCCAGCTCGAGGCCGCGGCCGTTGGTCTGCGTACAGGTGCTGCCCGGCACGTCCCAGGCGTCGGCGGTGCCGGGCGGCACCAGGAAGCCGAGGGTGTCGCAGCCGTCGTCGTGCAGGACGGGCCCGACCGAGTCGCAGGAGCCGCGGCGGAGGATGTCGACCGCCTCCAGGCCCTGGCGTGCCGGAACGGTCACGAGGTCGCAGTCGGCGACCGGCTGTGGTGAGGCGCTGCACTCCGGGGACGGCCTGTGCTCGGCGGTCGACAGCGACGTACGGAACTCGGTGCTCTCCATCCCGGCCTCCAAAACGGAACCCCTCCTCCTGCACGAGTGGGTCGGGAGTTCGGGTGTGCTCCCGGTCCATCGGGTTCAACGCGTCGGAACGTCAACGGCTACGGCGGAACACCGCCGCAAAGGATGGCAGTTCATGGCAGATCATGGATGAGATATCCGTTTTGTAGCCAAACGCAGCGTGGCGAGTCCGTCACAGCAGGTACGTTCTTGCTCCGCCGGGACAGGGCACCACAGGCAGTACACGGACAACTCGCCTTGGCTCCGGCATGGTTCGACGGTTCGCAAGAGAGGGCCCGGCCATGACGTCGTCAACGGTGACCTCGTCCCAGTCCCCCCAGCCACCGCGGCCGAATCTCGCCTTCCGGCGGCTGCGCGGACAGCGCTCGCCGGGCGAGTTCGCCGCGGCGGTGCGGCGAGCCGCGCGCGAGATCGGCGAGCGGGTCAGCTGCGACGCGCGCTATGTCGGGCGGGTGGAGGCAGGCGAGATCCGCTGTCCCAACTACGCGTACGAGCGGGTGTTCCTGCACATGTTCCCCGGCCGCACGCTGACCGACCTGGGCTTCTCACCCCGCTCGTCCGTACGCGGCCGAGGGGCGCGCCCCACCGATGAGGCGCCCCCTCCTCCCACCACGAGCCTGCCGTACGCCCCGGATGAAACAGCGGGGGCGCACGAGCCGTATGACACCACGCAGGACCCGCACTTCCCGTACGAGCAAAATGATCAGAACCACGAGGAGAGCGACGTGCAGCGTCGCGCATTCATGACGGGAGGCACCGTCACCATGGCGGCGGCCTCACTGGGCCCCTTCGGGGTCACCTTCGGCTCCGCGGCCACGGCTGCGGACCGCCGTGGCCACCGGGTGGGGGCGTCCGAGGCGGGCGCCCTCGAAGAGGCCGTACGCAAGATCCGGCTGCTCGACGACCGGCACGGGGCCGACGGCCTCTACCGGCGTGCCGCGGCGCCGTTGCGGACCGCGTACGAGCTGCTCGACGCGGGCACCACCCGGCAGACCACCACCGACCGGCTGTACGCGGGGGCGGGCGAACTGGCCATCTCGGTGGGCTGGTTGGCGCACGACTCCGGGCGCTACGACGACGCGCGCTCGCACTACGCGGAGGCGCTCGCGACCGCCCGGATGTCCGGCGACCCGGGCCTGGAGGCGCACGCCTTCTGCAACACGGCCTTCCTCGCGCGCGACGCGGGCCGCCCGCGCGAGGCGGTGCGCGCGGCCCAGGCGGCGCAGCGCGCGGCACGCCCCCTCGGCTCCCCGCGGCTGCTCTCGCTGCTCGCGCTGCGCGAGGCGGGCGGCTGGGCGGGGCTCGCCGACCGCCCCGGATGCGAGCAGGCGCTCGCCCGCGCGCAGACCCTCTTCGAGCGCGGGCCCTCGGAGAACGATCCCGAGTGGATGACCTTCTACGGAGAGGCCGAACTGGAGGGTCTCGAGGCGCAGTGCTGGTCGACGCTGGGCGACTGGCCCCGCGCGGCCCGGCACGCCCGGCGCGCCGCGCACCTCCAGGACCCGCACTTCACCCGCAACATCGCTCTCTACACGGCCGAACTCGCCGACGACCTCGCGCGCGGCGGCCGCCCGGACGAGGCCGCCCTCGCAGGCATGCGCGTCCTCGACCTGCTGGGCGAGGTCCAGTCGTCCCGCATCCAGACCATGCTGGCGGGCACCGCGCGCGTACTGCTGCCGCACCGCAGGGCATCAGGGGTCTCGACGTTCCTGGAACGCCACGCGAGCCTGCCGCGAACGGCGTGAGCGGAGCCACCCGCGACACCGGCGGATACCGACAGATACTTACCGGCGGACGCTTATGCGATCAGGTGCCCGCAGTCGTTCCACGCCTCGATCGCGGGCTCCCCGTAGGCCCAGCCGAGCACCGACAGCGAGGTCGGGTTGAGACGGATGCGGGCCGCGAAGTCGAGAGGGAGGCCGAGCCAGCGGGCGCCGATGGAGCGGAGGATGTGGCCGTGCGCGAAGACGAGAACGTCACGGTCCTCGGCGCGGGCCCAGGCGACGACCTCGTCCGCGCGCGCGGTGACCTGCTCCAGCGTCTCGCCCTCGGGGACACCGTCGCGCCAGATGAACCAGCCCGGGCGTATCCCCTGAATCTCGGCCGGGGTCATGCCCTCGTAGGCGCCGTAGTCCCACTCCATGAGCGTGTCCCAGGTGGTCGCGCGCTCGCCGAAGCCGGCCAGTTCGCATGTCTCACGCGCGCGTGAGAGTGGACTGGTGCGCACTTCCACTCCATGGAGCCCGTCGAAGGGCGCCCGGTGCAGTCGCTCCCCCAGCACCTTGGCGCCGCGTCGGCCCTCTTCCAGGAGCGGGATGTCGGTCCTGCCGGTGTGCTTGCCGGACAACGACCATTCCGTCTGTCCGTGCCGGGCCAGCAGGATGCGCGGTGCCATGAAAAGGAGCCTTTCCGGTTCGGGTGACGAATGGGTCACTCCATCATCGCTCACCCGCGTACCGGGCAACCCGGCGGGCGATCTCTGCGTCTACGACAACCGGGGGCGCCTCTTCAGGCCATTCACATACACCGTAAAATCGGGTGTGGCCGAGGATCGTCTCCATCACACTTGCTGACAGTCGGGTCGCGTCCAGCAGGACTGCCAGGGCTGTCGGGTCACCACAAGCAGATGGGGGAGGGCGATCGGATGCCGCAGACCGATGCACGGCGTAGCGAGGCGGCACCTGGCGCCTGGCTCAGCCGGTGGACCGAGCTGCGCACCTCCGCCGCATCCCGCTCGGGCCTGCGCTGGTGGACCGAGCTGCCGCTGCTCCTGATGGTGTACGCCTCGTACTCGGCGGGCCGGCTGCTCGCCCGGGGCGACACCGCCAGTGCCGTCGACCACGGCCTGGAGATCCTGCGCATCGAGAAGGCCCTCCACCTCAACGCCGAGCACCCGCTGAACCGCCTGTTCACCCGCGAGGCGTGGCTCGGTGTCCCCGCCGACTTCTGGTACGCGTCACTGCACTACCTGGTGACGCCCGTGATCCTCGTCTGGCTCTTCCGCTCCCGGGCCGTGCGCTACCGCGCCGCCCGCACCTGGCTGATGACGTCCACGATGATCGGCCTGATCGGCTTCACCCTGCTGCCGACCTGTCCGCCCCGACTGCTCTCGGCCGGCTACGGCTTCGTCGACACGATGGCCCAGTACAGCTCGTACGGCTGGTGGGGCGGTCAGGCGAGCGCGCCGCGCGGGCTGGGCGGCATGACCAACCAGTACGCGGCGATGCCGAGCCTGCACGTGGGCTGGTCGCTGTGGTGCGGAGTGATGCTGTGGCGCTACGGCCGCACGCGCGTCGTCAGGCTCGCGGGCATCGCGTATCCGCTGATCACCACGATCGTCGTGATGGGCACCGCGAACCACTACTTCCTCGACGCGGTGGCGGGCGCCGCCGTGATGGGGGTCGGACTGCTGCTGACCCCGTACGTGATGCGGCTCACGGGCCGGGTGAAGGCACTGCTGGCCGCACGCTTCGCTCGCGCCGCGGGCGCCTCGTCCAGCGCACGTTCCTCGATTGTCAGTGGTGGATGCCAGACTTCCACGGGTGAGCGAATTCCCCGACAGCGCGAGTCCCGAACCGGGCCAGGGCCCGAGCAGGGCGCCGAGCCTGGACCCGAGCCGGGTGCCTCCCCCGCGGACGCGGGGGAAGGCGCTGCGGCAGCGGCTCGCTGAGCTGCGCGGTCCGGCCGTACCACCCACGGCGCTGGACGCACGTGCCCTCGCGGCGCTCGCCGCGAACCCGGGGTGCGAGCGGCGCGCCCTGCTGGACGGCGCGGGCGTCGACAAAGCGAAGCTGGCCGGTGCGCTGGGTTCGCCCTCCGCCTTCGGGCAGTCGCAGTTCGCCTTCATGCGGGGCAACGCGTTCGAGGCGCGGGTCAAGGCCGACGGAGGCGCGGAGCTGCTGCGGCTCGTGCACGAGAAGCTGGACCCCGGCGCCGAGCCGCCCACGGCCGGTGTCGTCCCCGACCTGACCGCGGTCGGCCCCGAGGGGCGCACGGCGCGTACGGCGCTCGCGCTGCGCGAGGCCACCGCCGCCGGCGTCTGGACCCTGCTCGACCACCCCATGCTCGCCCTCGACGTCGCGGGCTCCCCCGCCTTCCTGGAGCCGGACGCCGTCGTCGTGCACCCCGACGGCTGCTGGACGGTCGTCGAGATCAAGTCCTTCCCGATGCTGGACGGCTCGGCGGACCCGGCGAAGGTGGGCGCGGCCGCCCGCCAGTCCGCGGTCTACGTCCTCGCCCTGGAGGAGGTCGCCGCGCGCCTCGGCGCGGCCCCGGAGGGACCCGCCGGAGTCGAGGGGGCGAGCGGGCGGGGGCCCGAAGGGTCGAGCACGCTCGTCCCCTCGCCACCGGCCGAGGCGTCCCGGAGGCCGAGCGCCCAGGACAGCGACCCCGGCCCCGAGGTCCGCCACCGCATCCTCCTGGTCTGCCCCAAGGACTTCTCCAACCTCCCGACCGCGTCCGCCGTCGACATCCGCAAGCAGCGCGCGGTCACCCGCCGCCAGCTCGCCCGCCTCACCCGCGTCGAGGACATCGCGGACGCCCTTCCCGAGGGCACCTGCTTCGCCCCCGAACTCCCCGCCGGCCAGCTGACGACCGCCGTGGAATCGGTCCCCGCGACCTACGCCCCCGAGTGCCTGGCCGCCTGCGAACTCGCCTTCCACTGCCGCGACCGTGCCCGCGCCGAGGGCGCGGTGACGGCGCTGGGGCGCTCACTGCGCGCGGAGCTGGGCGGGCTGACGACGGTCGGGGAGGTGCTGGCCGCGGCCCATGGCGAGGCCGGGGATCCGGACGACCCGGCGGTCGCGGCCCTGCGCAGGGCCGCGCGGCTGCGCGCGGAGACCTTGGGAGGGCACGAGACGCGCCCCGGCCGAACCGGTCAGGAAGAGCTTTCGGAGGTGGCTCCTTGTCGCTGATCGCCACCCTCGCCCGGCTGGAAGCCGTCGAGAGCGGGCGGGCGCAGCCCGCCGCCACCGTGCGGCACCGGCATCTCGCCGAGCGGCCGCTCGTGTTCGTGCCACTGATCACCGCGGGTGAGGCCGGAGCCCCCCTCGGTGCGCTCGTCGGGACGGACCGGGACGCGCCGCGCCTGCTGGTCGTGCCTCAGCCCCGGGACCGTGACCTGCGGTTCGCGTTCCTCGCGGAGCTGGCCGACATCGTCCTGCCGTACGTCGACGGGTATGCGGAGGCCGTCGAGGCGGCCGAGCGCAGCGAGACCGATCCGGAGACCGGCAAGCGGGTCAAGGTCGAGGTCGAACTGTGCGCGGACGCACCACAGTTGATCGTGCCGAGCCGAGCGGGTGTGGAGTTCGTACGGCTGCTCGGGCGCTCCATGCGGTTTCGGCGCACCGCGGAGCAGGAGCCGGAGGCTCCCCATCCGGCGCCGCCCCGGGTGCCGTTGCTCGGGCGGTGGTTGACGCACTTCGGGGAGCGGGCCCGCGTGCCCGGCTCCGCCCTGCTGCTCGCTCTCACCGACGTGCTGTCCCGGCATTGGACCACCGGCCAGAGCAGCCTGGAGGACCAGCACCTGGGCGCGTTGCTCGCCTGGATCGACCCCCCGGAGGGCGAGTCGGGCGCGGCGGCGGCGCTGCGCGCGGAGCTCGGGCGGGGCCCCGACGAGCAGCTCCTGTGCCCGCCCGCCGGGCCCGCCACCGACCCCGCCTTCGACAACAAGCTGCTGGCCCCCGCCATCGAGCGCTACGACCGCGCGCGGACGGCGCTCGCCGCCGCCGGGGACGGCATGGAGGCGGACGACCGGTTCGGTGAACTCGGCGCGGCCGAGGGGGAGATCCACGCCCTCGTCGAGCGCGTCACACGGCCCACCTGGGACGCGGTGTGGCGCGGACTGGATCTGCTGCGGACCCTGCCCGAAGGGGCGCACGCGACCGACCGGTGGACCCGCGACCGCTGGTCGTTCACCGGCCACCGCGACCGGATCACCGCGGGCGAGCCCCCGCAACCGCGCCGCGACGACGCGGTCACCGCGGCGAACAAGCTGGCCACGCGCGAGCGCGAACAGGCCCGTCTGGAAGCGCAGGAAGCCCTCGACGATCCGCTCGTCATGGCCGGCCGGCGCCTCGCCGGCGAGGCCTTCGCGGGCGAGGTCACGGATGTCGTCATGGCGTACAGCGAGGGCAAGCGGCCCAGCCCGCGCCCCCTGGTGACCGTCCGCACGGACGACCGGCCCTACCTCGGGGAGCGTACGAAGGTGTTCCGGTCGCTGGGCGGGAAACCTCAGGCGGCGGAGTTCGTCGGGTATGAGGAGTTCGTCGGGCGCGAGGGGGATGAGGTGAGTGAGGTGAGTGACGGTCTTGTTGTGCTGCGGATCGTCGACAAGATGGGGCGCGGCAAGGAACCCGAGGTCGGGTCCGTGCCGGAGAAGGGGGACCTCGTCTGCTTCACGCTCTTCGAGCACGAGCAGCGGGGCGGCGCGAAGCTGCCCGACCCGGAGGAGACACCGTGGACGCACGGCGGGCCTCCGGGCGACCCCGACGCCGTACCGCAGCCGGACCCGGTGACGGAGGACGACGTCCTGTGACCACCGTCTTCGACCCCGCGGCCGCGGCCACCCGCGCCACCGACGCGATCCTGCGCGACACCCTGCACGGCACCCACCGCGGAGTCGTGGTCGACTCCCCGCCCGGCGCCGGAAAGTCGACCCTCGTGGTGCGCGCGGCACTCGAACTCGCCGCCGCCGGAAACCCGTTGATGATCATCGCGCAGACCAACGCCCAGGTCGACGACCTGGTGCTGCGGCTCGCCGAGAAGGACGCGGAGTTGCCCGTCGGGCGGTTGCACAGCAGCGATCCGGACCCGTACGACAAGGCGCTCGACAGCTTGGACAACGTACGCAAGTCCACCAAGGCGACCGACCTCGCGGGCCTCGACGTGGTCGTCTCGACCGCCGCCAAGTGGGCCCACGTCAAGGGCGTCGAGCCGTGGCGGCACGCGATCGTCGACGAGGCGTACCAGATGCGGTCGGATGCGCTGCTGGCCGTGGCGGGGCTCTTCGAGCGGGCGCTGTTCGTGGGCGATCCGGGGCAGTTGGACCCGTTCGCGATCGTGGGTTCGGAGCAGTGGGCGGGGCTGTCGTACGACCCGTCGGCGTCGGCGGTGACGACGCTGCTCGCGCACAATCCGGAGCTGCCGCAGCACCGCCTGCCGGTGTCCTGGCGGCTGCCCGCGTCCGCGGCGCCGCTGGTCTCGAACGCGTTCTATCCGTATACGCCGTTCCGCAGCGGGACGGGACCTGGTGACCGGAGACTGAATTTCGGTGTGCCGTCGGACGGTTCGGGGCCCGATCGGGTCATCGACGAGGCGGCGGAGGCGGGTTGGGGGCTGCTGGAGCTGCCGGCCCGGCACACGCCTCGTACGGACCCCGAGGCGGTGCGGGCGGTGGCCCAGGTCGTACGGCGGCTGCTGGACCGGGGTGGTGCGGCCACGTCGGAGCGGTCGGCCGATCCGGTGCCGCTGACGGGCGACCGGATCGCCGTCGGCACGGCGCACCGGGATCAGGCGGCGGCCGTGCGGGCCGCGCTCGGTGACCTCGGTGTCACGGATGTCACCGTCGACACGGCGAACCGGCTCCAGGGGCGCGAGTTCGATGTGACGGTGGTGCTCCATCCGCTGTCCGGGCGGCCGGACGCGACCGCGTTCCATCTGGAGACGGGGCGGTTGTGTGTGCTCACGTCCCGGCATCGGCACGCGTGCGTCGTGGTCAGCCGGGCGGGGGTGACGGAGCTGCTGGACGACCATCCCTCCACGGAGCCTGTACAGCTGGGGGTCACGGTGAAATTCCCGGACGGGTGGGAGGCCATGATGTCCACGTGGGATCACCTCTCCGAACACCGGGTGCCGTGGACGCCCTGATCGCCCTGCTGTCCGGGTCTTCCGGGCGTACTTGCGCGGGCGGGGGACAATGGACGGTGGGCCATCCATGAAGTGGGCCCCCGAACTGTACGAGGAGGAGAAGACATGGCGGAGCCCACGCCGCGTCGGAACGAACCGCGGCTACGCCCCGCGCCCCTGCTCTTCGAGCCCGCGGAGGCGGCCGGTGACCCGGAGCACTTCTTCGATCTCGAGTCGATCGACGATCCTCGGGAGTTGCTGTCGCGGGCGACGGAGCTGACGCTGGCGTTTCGGGCGGCGGCCGATCGGGCGCTCGAGTTCCAGGCGATCGCGGCCGCGCAGCTTGCGGATCCTCGCCGGTTCGACCGGCTTACGCCGGCTGCCATCGGGGAGCGGGCCGAGTGGACCGAGGACTACGCGAAGAAGATGGTCGAGTTCGGTCGTGATCTGCTTCGGGGGGCGGAGGAGAACGGGCACGGGCTTGGGCATGGGGCTGGCGATCACGCGTAAGGCCGGGGTGGGGGCGAAAACCTCAGAAGATCTCTCGGCATATGCCAGCGGGGCAAAATACTCCGCCCCACCCCCTCCTGTCCCGGTTTTCGGCAACTCACGGAGTCCGCACGCTCACCCACGGTAGATCTCATCGTCATGAGCAGCACACGGAACCCGGCAAGCATCTCCTCCGCCGAGGGGGTCGCCTGGCTCGCCTCGGCTGGGGCGTATCCGCGGAGTACGCGGACCCTCTGGGAGGAGCGACCGACCGCCCCGGTCGTCCTGCCCTGCGGCACCGCCTTCGACGTCATCAACGCTCCCGCGATCTTCGGCCGGCGCATGCTCGACCGGCTGTGGGACGAGGGACCGGGCTCGGGTCCGGCGGCCGCGTACCGCGGGCGGATTCTGCTGTTCAGCGCACCGGGCACCGCTCAGCGGCTGCCGTCCCTCGTGGAGTGGGAGGAGTGGAGCTCCAGCCGCTCCGGCCACAGCGGCGCGATCCCGCCCCTGCTCTGCCACGGCACCGGCGACGCGGTGACCGTCCCACCCCTCGGCACGGACCCCGTATCCGCACCCGCCGCACGACCCGAATCCCGCTGGCTCGTCGCCCCCGACACCCGGCAGCCGTGGCTTCCCGGGCCCGAGATCCTGCTCTGGGCAGCCGTCCGGGCGGCCCGGGCGGCGGTGTCGGCCGCGGTCCGCATATCGATTTTTCCTCCCGCCGATCAGGATGCTAAGGTCTAGGACGTCAGCAGGCGCCGCTAGCTCAGTTGGTTAGAGCAGCTGACTCTTAATCAGCGGGTCCGGGGTTCGAGTCCCTGGCGGCGCACAGACGGTGAGAAGCCCCTCGCGAGAGCGAGGGGCTTCTTGCGTACGCCGCGTGGCAGCGGGCGCACGCTCAGCCGGTCGTGATCTTCACCGTCCACGCGCCCGAAGCCGTCCGGCCCTCCACCTCGACGCGTACGTCCGCGTCGGGGACCGTGAAGCTCTCGCCGACCCCCACCGGCGCGTCCGCGAGCGCCGGGTAGACCGAGTCACCCCAGCAGGACTCCGAGTGCGGGTGGGCGTCGACGACCTCGATCGGGCCGCCGCCGGACGCGGGCTTGTTGCGTACGCGGTAGACGAGGACGCCCTCCGTACAGGTCGTACCGTCGTTGCCCGCCGAGCCGCGCACCTCGAAGGCGAGCGCGCTGTCGGCACCCGTGCGGACGATCGCCAGCTTGACACCGCGCCCGGAACCGAACGCCTGACCACCATCCGGGCCATACGCCCGCACACCCGAGCCGTCCTCCCCCACACCCGAGCCGCCCATCCCCACACCCGAGCCGCCCATCCGCATACCCGAGCCGTCCGCCCACATACCCGAGCCGCCCATCCGCACACCCGAGCCCACACCCGCCCCACCAGAAACGCCCGCGTCAAAGACCTCCGCCTCAGAAGCGCCCGCCCCCAAGGCCTGCGTCCCCGCGCTCCCCGTGACCGCCTCCGCCGGCCCCGCCCCCAACCCCTCCAACGTCAACCGCACGCTCCCCCGCCCCCGCACACACTCCACCTGACTCGGTTCGAGCCAGCCCAGTTTCCACTTGTGCCAGCCGAACAGGTCGGGGGCGAGGCCGAACTGGCTGCCCATGAGGTCCCAGTCGCCGACGTATGTGTCCCAGTCGCCCTTGCCGTCGGTGGGGCGGTGGTAGAGGTCGGGCAGGTCGAAGACATGGCCCGTCTCGTGGGCGAGGACGAGGCGGTCCGGCGGGTGCTTCTCGAAGACCGTGACGACGCGTCGGATGTCGTCGCCGTCGGCCTCGATGGGGGTGTCGAGGTTGACCACCTTCGTCGCGTCGGAGTCGACGCCCGGCGCGTCCGGATCGGCCACGAAGTAGACGATGTCGTGCCCCGAGAAGTCGACGAACGGGTCGGCCGCGGCGATCGCGTCGCGCAGATAGGCGGAGCGCTGCGCGGCGTTCCAGTCACGCTGTATGGCGTACGAGGTGGAGGTGTGCGGCATTTGGATCCAGTCGCGCTGCGGGCGCGGGCGCAGCGTGAACTTGCCGTAGGAGGCGCGTTCGAAGAAGGCGCTGGTGTCCGGGAAGTAGTCCGCGGTCAGTTCGGCGGGCGTGGCGCGCGGGAAGGAATCCGGGAAGGACAGGAAGACCAGGAGCGCGTCGAGGGGGCGGGTGGGGCGCGGGTAGGCGGCGTTCCAGGTGTCGACGCCCTCCGAGTGGTGGGCCTCGGTCCGCTTCAGGGCGCAGGGGGCGAAGAGGGGATCCGCAAGTGCGGGACCCGTCACCAGGGAGGTCGCCACCAGTGCGGCCATCGAGGTGAAAACGGCCGCGACGCTGCGCCAGTGGGGCGCCACCCCCTCACGGACCAGACCCCGCAGGACCTCATGAGCAAGACCCCGATCCCGCTGGACCTCACGAGCAAGTCCCCTCCCCCGCGGCATGTCACGGGCGGGACCCCTCGGGGGGAGCTGACGCGGCACGTCGACCTCCGGATGCGGTTTTCGGGACACCGCACCCAGCCTGGGTTAGTTTGTAGTACTTCGCCCTGTTTGTCTGCACCAGAAGGGTGAGGGGCCGCAGTCCGCCAACACCCCGAACACTCACGGAACGTCACATGCGGTCGGCGGGCGAAGGATCCGGCCCATATGCAGGCAGAAACGATCTGTCAGAACCGGTGGTTGTTCCGGGACACTGGACAGTGGCTGGAAGGCCTCGAGACCAGCCTCTATGATCGGCACACTTTCCTGCACGGACACGGCTTGTGCGGCCGTCCAGGACCGGCCGACCACACCGAGAGACCCATACGAAGAACGAGTGCACTGCGGGAGCGAGCGGTGAGCGGAACGTCCGAAGGGCCGGCGCCCGCGGCAGACCTCGTCCGGCCAGCCGTCACAGAGCGTCACATTGGCACATCTCTACGTACGTCTTCTCGTGCGTCCGCCGGGTCTCCTCCCGGCACATCCGTCCCAGGCGAGCCCCCTTCCGGCGCAACCGTCGCCTCAGGTGCCTCACACGGCGCGTACGCCCCGGTGGAAACTCCCCCCGACACGCCCGAGTCCGCCGCCCCCACCGCCACTCCGACCCCCGCCCTCACCCCACCTGACGGGACGTCTCCCCGTACGTTCCAGGCGGCCTTCGCGGCGGCGCCGCTCCCGATGGCCGTCGTCGACCGCGAGGGTCTGGTCGTCACCGCCAATGAGTCGATGGGCGCGCTGCTCGGCACCGACGCGCTCACCGGGCGCATCGCCGCCGAGCTGGTGGACCTGGCGTCCGACGCCCGCACCTGGCACGCGTACCGCGAGGTCCTGCGCGGCCACCAGGCCCGGCTGCGCTGCACGCGCCGCGTCAAGCACCCCGACGGGCACTCGCTCTGGGTCCAGGTGGCGGTCGCGCCGCTGCCTCCCGAGGAGCGGGGGGTACTGCTGACCGTCACGGACATCAGCGCCCGCCGTGAACTCCAGGCACGGCTGCGGCACTTGCAGATGCACGACCCGGTGACCCGGCTGCCCAACCGCACGCTGTTCTTCGAGCGGCTCTCGGCCGCCCTGGAGGCGGAGGCGTACGAGGAGGGCGGCACGGGCCGGATCGGGCTCTGTTCTCTGGATCTGGACGGCTTCAAGGCGGTCAACGACACGCTCGGCCACCGTGTGGGCGACCGACTCCTCGCGGCCGTCGCCGAACGTCTGACGCGCTGCGCCGACGAGGCGGGCCACGCACGCGCGACCACTCCCCTGGTGGCCAGGCTGGGCGGCGACGAGTTCGCACTGCTCGTCGAGGACTCCACGGGGACCGACCAGTTGGCCGAACTGGCGGAGTCCGTCCTCAAGGCGCTCCAGGCACCCTTCGACCTCGCCGGCCAGCGGCTGTCCCTCTCCGCGTCCATCGGCGTGGTCGAGCGCCGCGCCGCCGGGACCAGCGCGACCGGTCTGATGCAGGCCGCCGACACGACGCTGTACTGGGCGAAGGCGGACGGCAAGGGCCGCTGGACCCTCTTCGACCCGGAGCGCAACGCCCACCGGATGACCCGCCAGGCGCTGTCCTCCACGCTCCGCGCGGCCATCGAGCGGAACGAATTCGCGCTGGAGTACCAGCCGTTGGTGGGGATGGAGGACGGTGGCGTACGCGGGGTCGAGGCGCTGGTCCGCTGGAACCATCCGCAGTTCGGAACACTGACGCCGAATCGGTTCATCGGATTGGCCGAGGAAAACGGTTCGATCGTGCAGCTCGGCCGTTGGGTGCTGGCCACGGCCTGCCGTCAGGCCCGGCGCTGGCAGCTGGACCACCCGGACGCGGCGCCGATCTTCGTCAGCGTCAATGTCGCCGTACGGCAGGTGTGGGACTCCGACCTGGTCGCGGACGTGGCGGAGATCCTCGCGGAGACCGGCCTCGCCCCGCATCTGCTCCAGTTGGAGCTCACGGAGTCGGCGGTGATGGGGTCGGCCGGCCGGCCGCTCCAGGCCCTGCAGGCCCTCAGCGACATGGGCGTACGCATCGCCATCGACGACTTCGGCACCGGCTACTCGAACCTCGCCTACCTCAGCCGCCTGCCGGTCTCGGTCCTGAAGCTGGACGGCTCCTTCGTCCGCGGCTTCCAGTACGAGAACCGCGACGGCACCGACGCCCACCCCAACCCCGCCGACGAGGTCATCGTCGAGGCCCTCATCCAACTCGCCCACCGGCTGGGCCTGACGGTCACCGCCGAGTGCGTGGAAACCGCCTCGCAGGCCTCCCGGCTGCGCGGCATCGGCTGCGACACCGGGCAGGGCTGGCTGTACTCCCGCCCGGTGGCGCCGGATCGTATCTCCGCACTATTGACGGCGACCTGTGCTCAGGCCTGAGTCTCCCGGCCCTTCGGCAACCCGTAGGCGTCCGCGATCAGTTCGTACGAGCGCAGCCGCAGGTCGCCGTCGTGGGCGTGCGAGGTGAGCATCAACTCGTCGGCGCCGGTGCGCTTGTGGAGGTCGTCGAGGCCGGCGCGGACCTCGTCCGCCGTGCCGTGGATGACGTTCGCGTTCCAGGAGGTGACGAACTCCCGCTCCATCGGGCTGAATTCGTGGGCCTCCGCCTCCTGAGGGGTCGGGAACAGGCCGGGGCGGCCGGAACGCAGGCGGACCATGTTGAGGCCCATGGCCAGGACCTGGCGGCGGGCCTCCCGCTCGTCGTCGGTGGCCAGCGTGGAGACGCCGATCAGAGCGTAGGGGGCGTCCAGCACGGCGCTCGGCCGGAAGGACTCGCGGTAGAGGTCCAGGGCCGGGATCGTGTTCTGGGCCGAGAAGTGGTGCGCGAAGGCGAAGGGGAGGCCGAGCATGCCGGCCAGCCGGGCACTGAAGCCGGAGGAGCCGAGGAGCCAGACCGGGGGGCGGTGCGGGGACTGCACGCCGCCGGGGGAGGTCGACTGGACCGGGCCGGGAACCGCGTGGATACGGGCGTAGGGGTGGCCTGCGGGGAAGTCGTCGTCCAGGAAGCGGGTCAGTTCCGCGAGCTGCTCGGGGAAGTCGTCGGCGCCTTCGTTGAGCCGGTCCGTGCGACGCAGGGCCGCCGCCGTCGCCCCGTCCGTGCCGGGGGCGCGGCCCAGGCCCAGGTCCACGCGGCCCGGCGCGAGGGCTTCCAGCGTGCCGAACTGCTCGGCGATCACGAGGGGGGCGTGGTTGGGGAGCATGACGCCGCCCGAGCCCAGCCGGATGCGCTGGGTGTGGGCGGCCAGATGGGCCAGGATCACCGCGGGTGAGGACGATGCCACGCCCGGCATCGAGTGATGCTCCGCCACCCAGTAGCGGTGGAAGCCCCGGGACTCCGCGAGGCGGGCGAGCTCGACGCCGGTCCGCAGGGCCTCGGTGGCGGTGTGGCCCGCGCCCACCGTGACCAGGTCCAGTACGGAGAGGGGTGCGGGTGCGGTGCCCTGCTCGGTGCCTCGGATCTCGTCCACCGGGGTGCCTCCTGTTGCGTGCGCGATGCTGTCCTCGGCGTACGAACAGGAGACAGTCCCCGTTTATTCCTCGCCCCCGCCGCCCCTACCCGTCCCATCCCGTTCCTGGGGGCTGCGCCCCCAGACCCCCGCCAGGCATCACAGCCCGTCCGGCGCTTGAGGACGAGGCCGTCCAGGCCGAAGCGGGGGTCTGGAGGCGGCAGCCCCCAGGGACGGATGGGACGGGTAGGGGCGGCAGGGGCGAGAAAACCCCCTACACCTGCACGATCGGCTCCTTCGTGAACAGTGTGCCGAGGGCCGGCTCATTGACGCGGCGGGCCGCCAGACGCAGGGCCTCCCACACCGTGACCTGGTTGGCGGTGAGGACCGGCTTGCCCAGTTCCTGCTCCAGGGCGGGAAGGTGGGAGGCCGTATGCAGCGCGGTGTCCGGGAGGAGGACCGTGTCGGCGTCGGGATGGTCGCCGTCCCGGGCCAGCCCCAGGATCTCCGGCTCACCCCACGTCGCGACCTCCGCCGCCGTCATGATTCCGGAAGCGCGCACCGCGACCACCTCCACGCCCAGGTCCTTCAGGAACGCGGCGAAGAGCGCGGCCACGTCGTCCGGGTAGGTCGCCGCGATCGCGACCCGCCGGGCCCCGATCTCCCGTACGGCGTGCGCGAAGGCGAAGGACGTCGAGGAGGCGGGCAGACCCGCCGCCCGGGCCAGGGCGCGGACCTGGTCCTGGGCGCCCTGTCGGCCGTAGACGAAGCTGCCGCTGGTGCACGCCCAGACCACCGCCTCGGCACCGGACAGCCGCAGCTCCTCGACGCCCGCCGCAAGCCGGGCCGCCGAGCCCATCCTCCGCAGGGCATCCTCCCGGTGGGCGTCCTCACCGATGTCCGTGTGCACCAGGGGAAGCCGGATGTCGCTGCCCAGGAGCTGCTCGATCCGCGGGTAGTCGTCCTCGGCCGAGTGGCCCGGATAGAGGAATCCGAGTGCGGTCATGCCCAACCTTCCTGTTCTTCCGGCAGTACCGGCCCCCGCCGGGCGGACTGATCGATCAGCCGCTGACAGGGGCCCACCGCCCGGGTACCCAGGTGACGCAGCGCCGCCCACATCGTCACCTGGTTGGCCGAGAGAACCGGGATCCGCAGTTCCGCCTCCAGCTGGGGGATGACGTCGTACGTGGGCAGGTTGGTACAGCTGATGAAGAGAGCCTGCGCCAGTCCTTCCCTGACCGCCAGGCGGGCCATGTCGAGCACGTCGCGATACGGGACCTTCCAGATGTGCCTGGTCAGATCCATGAAGGCGCGCCCGGTGACGGTGGTCCCGGCCTCGGCGAGGTACTCCTCCAGACACTGGGTGACCGAGACGGTGTACGGCGTCACCAGCGCGATACGGCGGACGCCGAGCTCCGCCAGCGCGGCGAGCAGCGCACCGGACGTGGTCAGCGAGGGCACCGCACCCGCCCGCGTCATCACCTCGCACATCGCCCGCTCGCCCGCGACGCCCCCGACGAAACTGCCCGAGGTACACGCATACGCCACCACCTCGGGCGCGACCGCGTTGACCGCGCGCACCGCGTCGCCGAGGGTCCCGTGCTCGGAGACCAGGCGGGCCAGGTCCAGGCTCACCTCGACGGGCACGAACGGGGTGCGGGTGAGATGCAGGGAGACGTCGTCCGGCACCCAGCGCCACAGCTCACGGTCGAGGGCGAAGTCGAAGGGGGCGACCACCCCGACGACGCGTTGCGAGCAGGGACCGCCCAGAAAGGAGACGTCCATGGGCAGCACCGGCCTCACACGGGGAGACGAGGGGGCAACGGACCGTGCACGCGTCCGTGTTGACGAAGGTAGGTTCGGGTGCGAGCGTGGTCAATCCGCGCATCTCAGACGGCTCCGCCCCGCCCCGCCCGTCAGGTTCGTCCTCTTCGTCCTCTCAGGAAAGCGGACTCGCGTTGCGAAACGGTTTCCCCCGAACACCGCGCCCCGTATCCGGACAGTCCCGCCCTGCGTCCGGAGCGTCCAAAGCATCCGGCGAACCCAGGACGACCCTCCTCGTCCTGGACGCGGAACCGCTCCCCCGCCTGGGCAAACTCACCGGCCGGGTGCGGATCGAGCACGCCGACGAGTCGACGCTGGCCGAGCGGCTGCCGCGCGCGGACGTGCTGCTGGTCTGGGACTTCACCTCGCACGCGGTGCGCCGCGCCTGGCCCGGCGAGGGTCCACGGCCGCGCTGGGTGCACACGGCGAGCGCGGGCGTCGACCATCTGATGTGCCCCGAACTCGCCGCGTCCGGCGCGGTGGTGACCAACGCGCGCGGCATCTTCGACCGGCCGATCGCCGAGTACGTCGCCGCGCTGGTCCTGGCGATGGCCAAGGATCTGCCGCGGAGCCTGGACCTGCAACGGCGGCGGGAGTGGCGGCACCGGGAATCGCAGCGGGTGGCGGGCACGCGCGCGTGCGTGGTCGGCTCCGGGCCGATCGGACGGGCGATCGTCAGGACGCTCAAGGCACTCGATGTCACGACGGCCCTGGTCGGACGCACTGCGCGCACCGGTATCCACGGCCCCGAGGAGCTGGACCGGCTGATGGCGCGCGCCGACTGGGTGGTGTCCGCGGCGCCGCTCACCGAGGCCACCTACGGCATGTTCGACGCGCGGCGGTTCGGGATGATGCAGCCGTCGGCGCGCTTCATCAACGTCGGCCGCGGTCAGCTCGTCGTGATGGACGCGCTGACCGAGGCGCTGTCGAAGCGGTGGATCGCGGGCGCGGCGCTCGATGTCTTCGCGGAGGAGCCGCTGGGTCCTGACAGCCCGTTGTGGGACGTTCCCGGGCTGATCGTCTCGCCCCACATGAGCGGCGACACGGTGGGCTGGCGGGACGAACTCGGCGCGCAGTTCGTGGAGATGTACGAGCGCTGGGAGGCGGGCAGACCGCTGCCGAACGTGGTCGACAAGAAGCGCGGGTACGTGCCGGGCCACTGAACTCCCGTACTGGAGGGGACCCATGTCGGAACTCACCGAGCTGACGGCGGTACAACTCGTCGATGGCTACCGCAAGGGCGAATTCAGCCCCGTGGACGCGACGCGGGCGGCGCTGCGCAGGGCCGAGGAGATCCAGCCGGCCGTGAACGCGTTCGTACGTCTGGACGCGGACGCGGCCCTCGCGCGGGCGGGGGAATCCACCGACCGCTGGCGACGGGGCGAGCCGACGGGCCTGCTGGACGGAGTCCCGGTCTGCGTCAAGGACGTCCTGCTGCTGCGCGGCGGCCCCACCCTGCGCGGCTCCAGAACCACTGATCCACAGGGCCGTTGGGACGAGGACGCACCGTCCGTCGCCCGGCTGCGCGAGCACGGCGCCGTGTTCCTCGGCAAGACGACGACACCGGAGTTCGGCTGGAAGGGCGTCACCGACTCGCCGCTGTCGGGGGTGACACGCAATCCGTACGACGTCTCGCGCACCGCGGGCGGCTCCAGCGGCGGCAGCGCGGCGGCCGTCGCGCTGGGCGCGGGGCCGCTGGCGCTGGGCACCGACGGCGGCGGCAGTGTCCGTATCCCGGCCGCGTGCTGCGGGATCTTCGGGCTGAAGCCGACGTACGGGAGGGTGCCGCTGTATCCCGCGAGTGCCTTCGGAACGCTCGCGCACGTGGGGCCGATGACGCGGGACGCCGCCGACGCGGCGCTGATGATGGATGTGATCAGCGGTCCCGACGCGCGCGACTGGTCGGCGCTCGGGCCGGTGCACGGGTCCTTCGTCGAGGCGCTGGAGGGCGGGGTGCGCGGACTGCGGGTCGCGTACTCGGCGTCCCTGGGCGGGCAGGTCGCGGTCCGCCCCGCCGTCGCGGCGGCGGTACGGCGGGCGGTGCAACGGCTCGCGGAGCTCGGCGCGTACGTCGTGGAGGCCGACCCCGACTTCACCGACCCGGTGGACGCGTTCCACGTGCTCTGGCTCGGCGGAGCGGCCCGGGTGACCCAGCGACTCGGGCCTCGGCAGCGGGAGTTGCTCGACCCCGGGCTCCGGGAGGTCTCCGGGGAGGGGGCTCGGCTGAGCGCACTGGACTACTTGGCCGCGGTGGACGTCCGCATGGATCTGGGCCGTCGTACGGGCCGCTTCCACGAGTCGTACGACGTGCTGGTGACGCCGACCCTGCCGATCCCCGCCTTCGAGGCGGGCGTCGAGGTCCCGAAGGGCTCGGGGCACCGGCACTGGACGGGGTGGACTCCGTTCACGTACCCCTTCAACATGACGCAGCAGCCGGCCGCTTCCGTGCCGGTGGGGACGGATCCCGACGGTCTGCCCGTGGGGTTGCAGATCGTCGCCGCCCGGCATCGCGACGACCTCGTCCTGCGGACGGCGCACGCCCTGTACGAGGCGGGGGCCGCCGGGGTGGCTCCGCCTGGCCTCGCCGGAAGTTGAGCGTCTCGCTGCGAGCGCCTCGGCATCACAGGTCGCCTCGGGCCCTGTTGTCGCCGCGAGAAGCGCCCACACCGCCGCGCGGGTGAGCGGCGCCCGGTCGTCGAGCAGTCTGGCCGTACAGGGGGCAAGGGGGCGTCAGGGACGGACGGGGGCTGGAATCGATCCGCATACATCGCTTGGGCCCGGGTAGCCGCGCGGCCATGGTTCCACCACTTGGGAATGACGGGTATGACGCGGCGAAACCAGAGACACCAGGGCTGCGAGGGCCCCGAGGGCCGAGTCGGCGGTCGCTGCTCGCGGGTGTCTCCGCCCTCGGTGCCGTCGGCGCGCTGGGCGCCGCCGGCTGCACCCGGGTCGCCACGGCGGCCGGCGACGGGGGCGATCTCCTCGACCGGCTGAAGGCGCAGGGGGTCGTACGACTCGGCATCGCGGGTGAGATCCCCTTCGGGTACATCGACAGGAACGGCGAACTGACCGGGGAGGCCCCGGAACTCGCGAAGGCCGTGTTCAAACGGCTGGGGGTCGATCGCGTCCAGCCGGTCCCGACCGAGTTCGGCTCGCTCATTCCCGGGCTCAACGCGCAGCAGTTCGATGTCGTGTCCGCCGGGATGTACATCAACCCGGAGCGCTGTGAGCAGGTGGTCTTCGCGGATCCGGACTACCAGATGCTTGACGCGTTCATCGTGCGCAAGGGCAATCCGAAGGGCCTGCACGACTACCAGGACGTCGTCGCGAAGAAGGCCAAGTTCGCGACGGGCACGGGTTATGCGGAGATCCAGTACGCGGTCGAGGCCGGGTACAAGGAGAGCGACATCCTGATCGTGCCGGATCAGGTGGCCGGGCTGAACGCCGTCGAGGCCGGACGCGCCGACGTCTTCGCCGGGACCGCGCTGACGACGCGCGAGGTCGTCAGGAAGTCCCGCAAGGCAGAGAGTACGAAGCCCTTCGCGCCCTTGGTCAAGGGCAAGCCGCACGTCGACGGTGGCGGCTTCGCGTTCCGCTCGACGGAGACGAAGCTGCGGGACGCCTTCAACGTGGAACTCAGGAAGATGAAGGCCGACGGAGAGCTGTTCCGCATTCTCGAGCCGTTCGGTTTCACCAAGGCCGAGATGACCGACATGACCGCGAAGGAGCTGTGCCGCGGATGACCTCGGGACTCTGGGACCTCGTACTCAAGGGGATATGGACCACCGTCCAGCTGCTGGTCTTCAGCGCGCTGCTGGCCACGGCCGTGTCCTTCGTCGTCGGTGTCGCGCGCACCCACCGGCTGTGGATCATCCGCTTCCTCGCGGGTTTCTACACCGAGGTGTTCCGCGGCACCTCCGCGCTGATCATGATCTTCTGGGTGTACTTCGTGCTGCCGCTCGCCTTCGGCTGGCAGCTCGTCCCGATGTGGGCGGGCACGCTCGCGCTCGGACTGACCTACGGGGCGTACGGCGCCGAGATCGTGCGCGGCGCCCTGAACGCGGTCGACCCCGCGCAGCGCGAGGGCGGCATCGCGCTCAGCTTCACGCCCTGGCAGCGGATGCGGCTGATCCTGCTGCCGCAGGCGGTACCCGAGATGATCCCCTCGTTCTGCAACCTGCTGATCGAGCTGCTCAAGGGCACGGCTCTGGTCTCCGTCATGGGGATGGGCGATCTGGCGTTCAGCGGCAGTCTGGTGCGGCTCGCGCTGCAGGAGAGCGCGGAGATCTACACGTACGTCCTGCTGATCTACTTCGTGATCGCCTTCCTGCTCACCCGGCTGATGCGGGGGCTGGAGAAGCGGCTGAGGGCCGGGGTCGGCAAGGACCCCGGGACGGAGTCCGCGGCCCGTGAACGCAAGCGCGGGCAAACGACCGGCGTGGGAGCCGCGAGCGGAGGTGCCGCATGACGTGGGACTGGAGCGCGGTCGGAGACTTCATGCCGCACTTCTGGGACGGGCTGCTGGTCACCCTGCAGGCGCTGGCCCTCGGTTCGCTGATCTCGTTCGCCCTCGGACTGGTGTGGGCGTTGCTGATGCGGACGCCGACGCGATGGGTGCGCTGGCCGGTCGGGGCCGTCACCGAGTTCATCAGGAACACCCCGCTCCTGGTGCAGCTGTTCTTCCTCTTCTACGTGCTGCCCGAGTGGAACATCACGTTCTCCGCGCTGACCACCGGTGTCGTCGCGATCGGCCTGCACTACTCGACGTACACGATGCAGGTCTACCGGGCCGGCATCGAGGGCGTGCCCGTCGGCCAGTGGGAGGCGGCCACGGCGCTCAGCCTGCCCCTGCGGCGCACCTGGACCGCGGTGATCCTGCCGCAGGCGATCCGCCGGGTGGTGCCCGCGCTGGGCAACTACGTCATCTCGATGCTCAAGGACACCCCGATGCTGATGGTGATCACCGTGCTGGACATGCTCGGCGAGGCGCGGCTGTTTTCTCAGCAGCATTTCCAGTTCATCGAGCCGCTCACGATCGTCGGCGTGGCCTTCATCCTCATTTCCTGTCCGGCTTCCCTTCTTCTGCGAGCCCTGGAGCGACGTCTTGTCCGCTGACACCTCTGTGATGAAAGAACCCGACGCGCACGCCAATCCCCCGGTGGACGGCGCCGAGCTGATCCGTTTCGACAAGGTCACCAAGCGCTTCGGGGACAACACCGTCCTCGACGGGCTGGACTTCCGCGTCGACTCCGGCAAGCACGTCACGCTGATCGGCCCGTCCGGCTCCGGCAAGACGACGATCCTGCGGCTGCTGATGACGCTGGTCAAGCCGGACGAGGGCACGATCACGGTCGCCGGGGAGCGGCTCTTCCCGGCGGACGAGAAGCAGATCCGCGAGGTCCGCAAGAAGATCGGGATGGTGTTCCAGCAGTTCAACCTGTTCCCGAACATGAGCGTGCTCAGGAACATCACCGAGGCGCCCGTCACCGTCCTGGGCCTGCCCAAGGACGAGGCGGAGGCACGGGCCCGCGAGCTGCTCGACCTGGTGGGCCTCGCGGACAAGTGCGACGAGCGTCCGACCCGGCTGTCCGGCGGCCAGCAGCAGCGGGTCGCGATCGCGCGGGCACTGGCGATGCGGCCGCAGGTGCTGCTCCTCGACGAGGTGACGTCCGCGCTCGACCCCGAACTGGTCGCGGGTGTCCTCGATGTCCTCCGTGACATCGCCCGCACCACGGACATCACCATGCTCTGCGTGACCCATGAGATGAATTTCGCCCGGGACATATCGGATCAAGTACTGATGTTTGATTCCGGCCGGGTCATCGAATCCGGTCCGCCGGAGCAGATCTTCGGCGATCCGGCACACGAACGAACGCGGGAATTCCTCAGCGCGGTCCTGTGACTACAAGGAGTGAACGAGGAGTGAACGAGGCAAGGTGCGAGGTCCGGCTCGTGGGGCATGCCCTCTGATCCGTGACTCTGGCATATGCCAGAGTGCCGCGCTCCTGCTGAGAGCTCCGGAACACACAGACGAACTCGTCAACATCCCCTCCCCGTAAGCCTCTTGGCGGCTATCGTGGAGAGGCCCAGCTGTCCGGGCCGCGCCTTTCGGGCGTGGCCAAGAAGCTCAGGGGGAAACTGTGGCGTTGATGAACGAGCCGACCGCGCCGTACCACTCGGCCCAGGACGCGCTCCGCGTCCTGGAGCTGGTGGCACGGCAATCCACTGGCGTCACCGACGCCGAGCTCGCCCGCCAGACCGGCCTCGGCGCGGAGCGTCTGACCGCGCTGCTGCGGATGCTGCGCCGGGAGGGGTACGTCGAGCAGGTCACCGACGGCGCGTACGTCGCCGGCGCCGCCCTCGCCAGGCTGGGCTCCGCCCGCGGCCGCGACCAGGCGCTGCGCGAGAAGCTCCAGCAGACCATCGACCGGCTGCGGGACTCGGTCGGCGCCGCGATCTACCTCAGCCGGTATGTCGACGGCGAGATCCACATCAGCCAGTACGCCGACGGCCCGGCGACCCCCGCGGTCAACGAGTGGGTCGACTTCCGCTCCGCGGCCCACGCCAGCGCGATCGGCAAGAGCCTTCTCGGCCAGCTCGACCTGAACGCCCGCCGCGACCATCTCTCCCGCCACAGGATGGCCCGACTGACCTCGCGCACCATCACCAACGAGCGGCTGCTGATGTCCCGGCTCGACGCCCAGCCGCCCACGGTGCCGGTGCTCGACCTCCAGGAGTACGCGGTCGGCACGGTCTGCGCGGCCGTCCCCATCACGGCCGGCTCCTCCGTCGGCTGTCTCGCCCTGTCCCTCCCGGTCGAGCACGCGCACCGGCTCCGGCAGGCCGCGGACACGCTGAACCGGGGAGCGACCCCGGTCCTGCTGTCCCTCGCCCTGTAGCGCCGCCCCTCGGCGTTCCAGGGCCGTCCCTCGCTGTTTCGTGGTCGGAAGCACGCCGCCGGACCAGGTAGTATTTCTTTTGTCGCCGACCGCGAGAGCGGGAGGCGAGGGTCATGCGCCGCTAGCTCAGTTGGTTAGAGCAGCTGACTCTTAATCAGCGGGTCCGGGGTTCGAGTCCCTGGCGGCGCACAATCGAGAAGGCCCTCCACATCAGTGGGGGGCCTTTTCGCGTCCCTCCGCACTCACTCGCGGCTGACGAACTCGCTGAGCACCCGGGCCAGCAGACCCGGGTCCCTCGCCCCGCACAGCTCCCGCGCCGAGTGCATGGACAGACCCGGTACACCCACGTCGACCGTGGCGACCCCCAGCCGTGCCGCCGTGATCGGGCCGATCGACGTACCGCACGGCATCGCGTTGTGGGAGACGAACGGCTGCCACGGCACCTCGGCGCGCTCGCAGGCCGCGGCGAAGGCGGCGACTCCGGTGCCGTCGGTGGCGTACCGCTGGTCCCCGGGAAAGTGAAGGGGATTCCTCCGGTCCCCGATACGTCCCCGGACGCCTCCCCGCCCGCCTCCCCCGCTCTACGCCCTCGCCCTACCTGCCTCGCCCTACCTCCCTCTCCCTACCGCGCCAGCAACTCCTCGCGCCCCCGCGCCCGGTACTCGGCCAGCAGCCCCTCCACGTCCGCCGCGCTCAGCCCGCGGTACGCCGACTCCCCCGGCGGCCGCCACCACACCGGGTCCGCGCACCGGAACCCCTCGCGCCTGAGTCCCACCCGATGGATCTTGTTGGTCGCGGTGACCGGCATCCGCTCCACGACCCGGACGTACCGGGGTGCCATCTTGGTCCCCAAGTCGGGTTGCGACCGCAGGAATTCGGCGAAGACGTACGGGGCGAAGGAGGTCCCCTCCTTGAGTCCGATGGCCGCCATCACCTGGTCCCCGGCGACCGCGTCCGGCACCGCGTACACCGCCACGGCGGCGGCGTCCTCGTACCGGGCGAGGATGTTCTCGATCACCGCGGCGGCGAGGTTCTCACTGTCGACGCGCAGCCGGTCGTCGGTGCGGCCGGCGAAGTAGAGAAAGCCGTCGGTGTCGCGGTAGAAGAGGTCGCCGGTCCAGTACCCGCTGTCGCGCCTGCGGGCCGCGTCCGCCGCCGCGTTGCGCCAGTACCCCTCGAAGGGGCTGGGCCCGCGGTTCACCAACTCCCCTATCGCCGCCGCCCCGTTGCGAAGTCGCCCATCGGCGGAGAAGACGGCCGGCGGACACTCGGCACCCGTCTCCGGATCGACCACGACGAGGTCGTCCCCGGGCGCCGCCCGTCCGACCGCTCCCACGGGGGTACCGGGTGTCCAGCGGATGGCGGCGCCGCCCTCCGACGAGCCGTACCCCTCCACCAGCCGCACACCGAACCGCCGCTCGAAGGCGGCCGCGTCGACCGCGCCCGCCTCCGTCCCGAAGCCCGCCCGCAGCGGGTTGTCACGGTCGTCGGGGCGGGCGGGCGTGGCCAGCAGGTACTGCACGGCACGGCCCACATAGGTGAAGTACGTCGCCCCGCACGCCCGTACGTCGGCGAGGAACCCCGACGCCGAGAAGCGCCGTCTGAGCGCGATCCCCGCGCCCGCCGCCAGCGCGGGTGCCCAGTCGGCGATCACCGCGTTGCCGTGGAACATCGGCATGCAGATGTAGTGCGTGTCGTCGGGGCGCACCTCGAACTGGTCGGCCAGCGAACGTCCGGCGGCGGCCAGCCGGCCCTGGGTGCAGATCGCGGCCTTGGGGGCGCCGGTCGAGCCGGACGTGAAGTACAGGAGGAGGTGGTCGTCCGCCGACGCGGAGGAGGCGTCCGGCTTCGCGCCCTCGTACGACGCGAGGAGGTCGGCGTACTCCTCGGTGTCGGTCACCAGGACGCGTACGCCGGGCAGTTCGAGGCCGTCGAGCAGGGGCAGGTGGGCCCGCTCGGTGACCAGGACGCGGCACTCGGTGTGCAGGATGTCGCGGGCCAGCTCGGGGCCGCGCCGGGTCGGGTTGACGCCCGCGACGGCGGCACCGGCGAGGGCTGCCGCGCTCAGCCACAGCGGATATTCCGGGGTGTTGTCGAGCAGTACGCCGAGGTGCGGCGCGGCGCCCGGTGGCAGCAGCTCGGCGAGCAGCGCCGCCCGCTCCGCCGCGCCCGCCGCCACCCGATGGTGGCTCAGCACGCGCCCCTCGAACCACAGCCCCGGCCGGTGATCGCCCCACCGCTCCTGTACGAGCTCCGCGACGGTACTCCTCTTGGACCCCATGGAGGCGCACGATAATTGACGCACCGTCAGATAGGGAGACCCTTCGCCCCACCGGAAACCGCGTGCGTCGTGACCGGATCGGTCACGACGCACGCGGACCCTACCCGCGGGGGGTCAGAACGTGACGTCCGAGCAGGCGTAGAACGCGTTCGTCGTATCCGCGATCGTCCAGACCGCGACGATGACGTGATGTCCGCTCCTTCCGCTCGGCAGGGTGCCGGAGTGGGAGAGCGTCGCGGGCGGCTGCCCGCTGTAGGGGACCGTGAGGAACGGGGTGGTGTCGAGGTCCGATCGGGCCAGGGCGTGGTTCTGGTTCCAGCCGGTCTTGGTGAGGAAGTACCGGAAGTCGGTGGTGGAGTGCCGCGCGGTGAACTGCCAGCGGAAGGTGTAGCTCTGCCCGCCGGTGACCTTGGTCGTCGGCCAGGCCCCGCCCGAGGGAGTGGTCGGCTTGTCCAGCGCGCCGAAGTTGGTGTGGTTGCCGGAACAGATCTGGCCGTCCGCGGGACCGGCCGCCGGGAAGCCCTTGGGCGCCTCGACGCTCTGGGGCTCCCACTGGATGTCACCGCAGCCGGTGACCGTGCCGTTGGCGCAGAGCTTCTGCCTGCTGATGGGGAGGTCGGTGTAGCCGTGACCGCTGGCACCGCCCGCGGAGAGCGCGAAGGCTCCCGCGGTGGTGAGACCCAGCACGGCCGCGTACCACTTCGCTTTCCTGGTCGTCCGTATGCGCATGCTGACGCTCCTGGAGGACGTGGGGGAGGCTCTCGTGAGCCGTGAGCCGTGAGCCGCGCGCGCGAATTCCAGGTCTAGACCAAGTCCCAGATTATGGGCAGTTGTTGAGCATGTCCAGACCAATCACGAACCTGTCCGGGACGCTCTCGAGCCCGTCCGTCGCCCTCACGCACATGTCCACCCCGCTCACGACGAGTCCTCCCTGCGCCCGGTGCAGAACGCCACCGTCAGGTCCTTCACCAACGCCTTGCGTTCGTAGTCGTCCAGTTCGACCAGCCCGCGCATGGTCAGCCGGGTCACCGTGTCCTCGACCGAGTCGACGACGGAGGTGAGCACGGAGTCGCGGCACTGGGCGTCCAGGGCCGCGATCCGGCGGCGCTGCATCACGGCCGTGATCTCGGGGGCGTACTCGATCCGGGTCGGCTGCACCGAGAACACCTCAAGGCCGACCGGCGCCGTGTCCGCGGCGACCAGCCGGGTCAGCGCCTCGCCGACCGCGTCCGTGTTGCGCAGCGTCGCCGTGTCCTTGATGACGGCGGGCGGCGCCTCGGCCGGAAGCCGCGAGAGCACCCGTGACAGCGCCGCCTCCACGCACTCGCGCAGATACGTCAGATGGTCCTCGACGCCGAGCGTGGCGCGCGCGGTGTCCCGCACCCGCCACACGACGAGCACGACCACCCGCAGCGCGACCCCGTTCGCGTCGACGACCGACATCGGCTCACTGCGCCAGTGCCGCAGCCGTACGTCGACCCGGCGGCGCCGCACCAGCGGGTTGACCCACAGCAGCCCGGTACGCCGGACCGTGCCGCAGTACCCCCCGAACAGGCCGAGCACCCAGGCCCGTCCGGTCCGGCCGCGGGCGAGACCGCCGAAGCCGAGCAGGCCGAGCGCGCCCGCCCCGGCGTACCCGGCCCACTGCGCGGGCCCGAGCCCGGCGCCCGGCGACCAGGGCAGCGCGAGCGCCCGCACCGCGGCCGGCGGCAGCACACCGGCCCACCATGACGTGAGTACACATCCAGCCAGACCGCAGGCCCCGGCCAGCACACCCGCCACTCCGGACGACACCCGTGCGGGGCGCTCCACGAGTTCGGGGTCGACCTCCGGCACCGGGCGCGGTGCGCTGCCCGGCGCGGGCCGCCGGATCCGGGGCTGTTCTCCGGTCCCGCGCCGGCGCCCCACGACCGCGGGCCCGAGCGGCGCGGACACCGGCTCGGGGTCGTCCCGGAAAAGAAGGTGGACAGGGATCTCGGTGGTCGACTCGTTCTGGATGAGCCGGGCGGACCGGGGGCCGCCGCCCTCGGACGGCCCCTTGGACCCGGGGGGCCGGGAGGGCGCCCCTTCGGAGTCCGGGGTGTGGGGAGTAGTCGTCGTCATACGTGTCTCCATGCCTCCATGCCTCCGCGCGTGGAAGTGTGATCCCGACCGTGTTGCGATCCCGAGGCGCTGTGACCTCGATGTGCCGCGATCCCCAGCTGCCGTGACGTCGACGTGCGGCGATCCCGAGCTGCCGTGACCTCGACCGGCTCGTGGTCCCGGTCCTGTCGTGGCCCCGGCTCTACCGCGGTCCCGACCCTGTCTCGGTTCCGGCCCTGTCGCGGTTCCGCCCGCGTCAGGAGAAGAGCCGGCGCCACGTTTCCGTCCCCGGGTAACCGTCCGCCGCGCCGCCCCACCGGCCCTGCGCCCGCTGGAACGCCTGGGTGGCCCGCCTGCGGGCGTGCCGGCGGGTCTGTTCATAGGCGATGTCATACGTGTGGGTGTAATCCGTCCAGCCGCCGAAGAGGACGACGTGCGAGCATTTCTCGGGATCCGCCGGATTCCGGAAGAGAAGAATGTCGCCGGGCTGCGGCCGATCGTGGGAAATGCGTACGCCGAACGTGCCGAGGCCGCCCGTCCACTCGTTCCCCGGCAGGTTCCAGGCCATCGAGACACAGCCCGAGCAGTCCTGCCGGTATCCGTCCGGCCAGTACGTGTACATGCCGTACGACACCCGCGCGGCGACCCACTTCTTGGCCCGGTTGATGATCTCCGCCCGTGTGGTCATGGGCACCTTGACCCCGCCTCCCGGCTTGTCGCCCGGGCCGGAAGACAAGGAAGAAGAGGGAGAAGAAGGAGAAGAGGAAGAAGAGAAACAGGGCAGGGCGCACCGCCAGTGCACGCATCCGGGGCAATCGCAGCCGCTCGCGGAATCGAATTCCTCGAATACCGGAGCAGCCATGCGATTCCCCTCACACTCCAGATGGAAATCTCCGCACTTCTGCACACGCGCCAGTTTCGCAACTGTTCTCCGGTGCCGCACGTTGACGGTCCGAATGATGTACCCGGCCCGGTCGCGCCGCATGTGGAGAGGGCCGGACCCCGGGTCCGCGGTGCGGGAGCACCCTTCCCGGTCGGGTAGAGTTCTCGGGTCAGCGCGCGCCGCTAGCTCAGTTGGTTAGAGCAGCTGACTCTTAATCAGCGGGTCCGGGGTTCGAGTCCCTGGCGGCGCACCGACCGAAGGGCCCCTCACCACGGTGAGGGGCCCTTCGCCGTGCGGGGAGGGGAGGCGCGCAGGGGAGGCGTGCGCCCGGGGGCGTACGGAGAGACGTACGCCCGAGGACGTACGAGCGAGAGCGTACGAACCGTACGCACGAGGCACACGGGCGGGACACGAGAGGCGCGGCATATGCATGCGGCGTATGGGACAGTGACCCCATCCTCGTACACGCGTCCCAATTAGCGCGTATGACCGGTTAACACCGCGTTTCGCATCTTGCGATCATGATGAACCCCGTAGAACCCTGGGCTTCAAGGGACTGTCGATACCTGACAGTTGGGGGCTCGGACCGGTTGCGCGCAGGGGGGTTGGGGGCCCCGTTCGCGAACAGATGCCGAGGGGGGCATCATGCAACCGGAAGGCCGTCGTTCCATGTCCATAGAGTGTGGATGACGTGGAGACGCCGGCCAGCCAGCGATGCGTCCGGAACGGTCGAGGGGGACCCAACGGGCGCCAAGAACCGACGAACACGCACTCCATCGTGCGTGCGGGGGGATGACTCATGACGTCGACGCCGACGGGCGCCCGGCAGAACTTCGACCCGTCAGAAACGACACAGCTCCGGATGCCGGGACACCGGACCGGAGGATTCCGCAGGATCAAGAACACCCTGCCGAGATATGACTACGAGCATTACAGTCGGCTCGCTGGACCCCTCACACAGCCCGATCCGACCAAGCCCTACAAGGTGCAGTACCGCACGCTGCTGTCCCAGGAGCCGCACCGCATACGGGCCGCCCTGATGCTGGGAGCGGCGCCGCTGCTCTCGCTGATCCTGCTCGGCTGGCTGCTCCAGCCCGACCACTGGACCGAACGCGACTACCCCGCCTACGACTTCCTGCCGACGCTCGACATCGTGATGCTGGTCTCGATCGGCCTGATCGAGTTCTTCCGCTGCATGAACGTGCTGTCGAACGCGCACGCGACCCTGGTCGCCCGCGACCCCATCCCCGTGGTGCCCGAGACCGGCACCAGAGTCGCCTTCCTCACCTCCTTCGTGCCCGGCAAGGAGCCCCTCGCCATGGTGACGAAGACCCTGGAGGCGGCCGTCAAGCTGCGCCACCGGGGTCTTCTGCACATCTGGCTCCTCGACGAGGGCGACGACCCCGAGGTGAAGGCGGTCTGCGAGCGCCTGGGCGTGCACCACTTCTCCCGCAAGGGCGTCGCGAAGTGGAACCAGGCCAAGGGCCCGCACCGCGCCAAGACCAAGCACGGCAACTACAACGCCTGGCTCGAGGCCCACGGCGACGCGTACGACTTCTTCGCCTCGGTCGACACCGACCACGTACCGCTGCCCAACTACCTGGAGCGGATGCTCGGCTTCTTCCGCGACCCGGACGTCGGCTTCGTCATCGGCCCGCAGGTGTACGGCAACTACGACAACCCCATCACCAAGGCCGCCGAGTCCCAGCAGTTCCTCTTCCACGCGCTGATCCAGCGCGCCGGCAACGCCTACGGCGCGCCGATGTTCGTGGGCACCTCCAACGCCGTACGGATCAAGGCACTGAAGCAGATCGGCGGTCTGTACGACTCGATCACCGAGGACATGGCGACCGGCTTCGAGATCCACCGCCACCGCAACCCCGCCACCGGCAAGAAGTGGCGCTCGGTCTACACGCCCGACGTGCTCGCGGTCGGCGAGGGCCCGAACGCCTGGACGGACTTCTTCACCCAGCAGCTGCGCTGGTCGCGAGGGACGTACGAGACGATCCTCAAGCAGTACTGGAAGGGCTGGTACTCGCTGCCGCCGAGCAAGCTCTTCAACTACACCATGATGATCATCTTCTACCCGATGTCGGCCCTCAACTGGATCCTCGCGGCACTGAGTTGCGCACTGTTCCTGGGCCTGGGCGCCTCGGGCGTGGACATCGACCCGACAGTCTGGCTGATGCTGTACGGCAACGCGTCCGCGCTGCAGATCGGCCTGTACGTCTGGAACCGCCGGCACAATGTCTCGCCGCACGAGCCCGAGGGCTCCGGCGGCGTCGCGGGCATGATGATGTCGGCGCTCTCGGCGCCGATCTACGCCCGCTCGCTGATGGACGCCGTGCTGCGCCGCAAGAGCAAGTTCGTGGTGACCCCCAAGGGTGATTCGGCCAGCCCGGACACGCTGTTCGGGACCTTCCGGATCCACTTGTTCTTCATTCTGGTCTTCGCCGGCTCGATCGTCGCCGGATTCCTGCTCGGGCACTCCCACCCCGCGATGATCATCTGGGCCTGCTTCGCCCTGCTGATCACCGCGTCGCCGATCTTCGCCTGGCGCTGGACCCTGCGCCAGGCGAAGAAGAAGCCCCCGGTGTCGGCCGCGTCCGAGGAGTCCGCGGTCCTGCCCGCGGGGCCCTCCGTGGCCCAGCCGTCCGGGGCCCCTTCGTCCGTGCCCCAGCAGGAGCAGCATGCACCGCATGCTCCACACGCACCGCAGCACAAGCCCAGTTGGGCTTCGGCTCAGAGCGGCAATGACCAGACCATGCAGATCGCCCTTGGGGGACGTAAGAAATGAAAGACGGTGCCCGTCGCCGCCGTGCTCGTCGTCTTGCGATAGGCGGGGCGGTGGTGCTCGCTCTCGCCGGCATGAACGGGCCGTGGGTGTACCGCGTCAGCAAGGAGCAATATCACCAGTACACGATCAACAAGCCCGAGTACAAAGCCGCCAACGGGCACTGGGACATCATCGAGTTCCCCGAGGAGTACCGGCAGAACACCATCCACGCCGCCCTGCTGCACACCGGCAAGGTGCTGCTGATCGCGGGCTCGGGCAACAACCAGGAAAACTTCGACGCGAAGCAGTTCGACACCCGGATCTGGGACCCGGTCAAGAAGACCATCAAGAAGGTGCCGACACCGAGCGACCTGTTCTGCACGGGCCACACGCAACTCGCCAACGGCAATCTGCTGATCGCCGGCGGCACCAAGCGGTACGAGACGCTGAAGGGTGACGTCACCAAGGCCGGCGGCCTGATGATCGTCCACAACGAGAACCCCGACAAGCCGATCACCCTGCCCGCGGGCACCAAGTTCACCGGCAAGGGGAACGGAAAGACGTTCGTCTCCAAGGACCCGGTGCTCGTCCCGCGCGCGAAGAAGGTCTTCGACAAGGCGACCGGCAAGTTCCTGCGCAACGACCCGGGCCTCGGCCGTATCTACGTCGAGGCGCAGAAGAGCGGCCAGAAGTACGAGACGGGTACGCAGGACAACTACCGGATCCAGGGCCTGACCGGCTCCGACGCCCGCAACACGTACGGCATCGCGCAGAAGCTCGCCCTGGACAAGAAGGACTTCCAGGGGATCAAGGACGCCTACGAGTTCGATCCGGTCGCCGAGAAGTACATCAAGGTCGACCCGATGAACGAGGCCCGCTGGTACCCGACGCTGACCACCCTGTCCGACGGCAAGATCCTCAGCCTCTCCGGTCTGGACGAGATCGGCCAGCTGGTCCCGGGCAAGAACGAGGTCTTCGACCCCAAGACCAAGAAGTGGACCTACACCAAGGGCGTCCGGCAGTTCCCGACCTACCCGGCGATCTCCCTGATGCAGAACGGCAAGCTGTTCTACTCCGGCGCGAACGCCGGCTACGGACCGGACGACGTGGGCCGCGACCCCGGCGTCTGGGACCTGGAGAGCAACAAGTTCACCAAGCTGCCCGGGCTGAGCGACGCGAACATGATGGAGACCGCGGGCACGGTGCTGCTGCCTCCCGCGCAGGACGAGAAGTACATGGTGATCGGCGGCGGCGGGGTCGGCGAGTCCAAGCTGTCGAGCAAGAAGACCCGGCTCATCGACCTCAAGGACGAGAACCCGAAGTTCGTGGACGGGCCCGAGCTGGAGAAGGGCACCCGCTATCCGCAGTCCTCGATCCTGCCCGACGACACCGTCCTGGTCTCCGGCGGCTCCGAGGACTACCGCGGCCGCAGCGACTCCAACATCCTCCAGGCGCGGATCTACAACCCCACGTCGAACACCCTCGACAAGGTCGCCGACCCGCTGGTGGGCCGCAACTACCACTCGGGCTCGATCCTGCTGCCCGACGGCCGCGTGATGTTCTTCGGCTCCAACTCGCTGTACGCGGACAAGGCCAACACCAAGCCCGCCACCTTCGAGCAGCGCATCGAGATCTACACGCCGCCGTACCTCTTCCGCGACGCGCAGCCCTCGCTCTCCGGCGGCCCGAAGACGATCGCGCGGGGCGCCTCGGCCACGTTCACCTCGCAGCACGCGACATCCATCAAGACGGCCCGGCTGATCCGCCCGAGCGCGTCCACCCACGTCACCGACGTCGACCAGAAGTCCATCGCCCTGGACTTCAAGAAGACGAAGAAGGGCATCACGGTGACGGTCCCGAAGAACCGAAACCTGGTCGAGTCCGGCTGGTACATGCTCTTCGTCACGGACGACCAGGGCACACCGAGCAAGGCACAGTGGGTCAAGGTGCCTTGATTCTTTGAGAGTTGTACGTGAATGGGGGCGCCCTCCTCGTGGAGGGCGCCCCCGAGCTCAGTCGCTGGCCTTCGCGAGCTTCAACGCGTAATCGGCCCACCACTGACCGGCCTTGGGCCCTCCCTTGCACTCCCCGTCCGACTCCCCCGGCCGCTTGACCCACAGATACGCGTCGACCAGCGGATCGGCGGTCTTGGTCGTCGGATTCTCACCCAGCGCCCGCCCCGGCGGATTGCACCAGTTCTCGTCGGCCTCACCGGCCGTGTACGGACCGTTGCCGTTGCGGCTGGTGTCGATGACGAAGTGCTTGCCGCCGACCTTCGCGGACAACTGCTTGCCGTACGCGATGGAGTCCTGGGTCGAGTAGAAGTTGGAGACGTTGACCGAGAAGCCGTCGGCCTCGTCGATGCCGGCCTGCGTCAGCGGGTCGAAGATCTGGTCGGGGTGCCCCCAGCCCGCGTTCCCCGCGTCCACGTACACCTTGGTGTTCTTCAAGGACTTGAGCTTGGTGACGGCGCCCTTGAGCAGGAAGTAGCGCTCCTCCTGGAACTCGGCCGGGGTGCACTGGTTGACCAGGTGCAGGATCGCGTCCGGCTCGAGGATCACCGTGGCGGGCCGGTCCTCGATACCGCGGGCGACCCCGTCGATCCACTCCCGGTAGGCGTCGCCGTCCGCAGCGCCGCCCTGCGAGAACTGGCCGCAGTCGCGGTGCGGAATGTTGTAGAGGACCAGGATCGCGTCCCGGTCGGCCTTCTCCGCGGCCTCGGTGAAACCACGCGCCTCCGCCTCCGGATTCTCCGGCCCGATCCACTCGCCGGTCGGCTGCTCGGCTATCTTGCGGATCTGCTCGGCCTCGGCCTCCTTGCCCGCCTTCACGTACGTGGCGACCTGCTCCGCCGCGTTCCCGGTCGGATTGACCCAGAACGGGTCCGAATTCTTGGGCTGTTGGGTGATCCCGGCCCCTGAATTGTCGCTACCGCCGTTCCCGTCGCTCTTGTCGCCGCCGCCTCCCGAGGAGAAACACCCCGCGAGCAGCAGTGCCGCCCCCGCCACTGCCACGGACGCCCGAGCTCCGGCCCCCCTACTGCCGTACATGCAACTCCCCCTCGGGTGCACTGTCCTAAGGGTCAATCGTGACATAGGTGTCGCCTCGCCACGAGATCGCCCGAGTGTTGTCGGAGAGCTGTTACAGCGCGGTACCGCACGGAGGTCGCGACGGGAGCCGTCGAGGACTTCGCGGGCTCGGTGGACCTTCGGTGAAGCCTCCCCACACATCGTCCACCTGCACCCATCACGCAGAGCCATGCGCTGTCGACTTGGCGTCAAACAGCCTCTAGGCCAAAACGCTCATCCGTTCTAGAGTTGCCTCAAACGACCCCGGCCCTCGGCCAGTTGTCGTCATCTGTCAGATCTGTCAGCCATCCATGACCTTTCGGATCGGTCCCAGAACCTCCCGCGCCGGACGCCGGGTTACTCCCGCAGCCCGTGCGCCCGCGGTCGAGGACCAGCCCGGTCGACGACTCCCGGGGGGAGCGGGTCGTCGACCGGGCCAGGTTGTGCGAGCGGGTGGCGGAAGCAAGTGGGGGCAGCCGCCCGTCACAGCCCGTCGCCGGTGAGGTACGCCGAGACGACCACGTTGGCGGTATAGGTGCGACTCGCCCGGTCGAAGGTGCCGCCGCAGGTGACGAGCCTCAGCTCCGCCCGCCCCGACTCCCTTGGCCCGTAGGCCTGTTGGGCGTCGAAGTGGTCGCGCGAGAAGACCTGGACGTCGTCCACGGTGAACTCGGCGACCGTCCCGTCGTCGCGGATCACCCGGACCGTCTCGCCCGGCTGCACCGCGCTGAGCTTGTAGAAGACCGCGGGCCGGGTCTCGGTGTCGACGTGCCCCACGAACAGCGCGGTTCCGACCGCTCCCGGCCGCACCCCGGCGGCGTACCAGCCGACCACGCCAGGCTGGTCGAACGGCGGCGGATCGATCGCCCCCTGCGGATCGAGTCCGCGGCCCACGACCGGCGCCTGCACCTTCATCGACGGAATGTCGATGCGCTGCGGTGTGGCATTCCCCAACGGCTTCAGCGCGGGCGGCAGTCGCACCTCCGGCGGCCGTCCGACCGCCGCGATGTCCCCCGTCGTCGGCGCCGATATCCCCTGCCGTATGTCGGACATCTCATGGCCCCACAGCCACAGCCCTACCAGCAGCATCGCCCAGGCGACACCCATCAGCAGGCGCCCGGCACCGGATGAACGCTCTCGTTCGGCCATGTCACTCGGCGTTGCCACGGGCCCGGCGGGCACCGTGCAGCGCCACGGCCACCGCGGCGGCGCTCGCGAGGACGAGGCCGATCACCGCCTGTCCGGTGCCGGGGCCGGTCTCCCGGGTGTCGACGGAGGCGAAGTGGGCGGTGCCGCCGCCCCCCGCGTGCACAGGGGCGACGGGCGAGGCGGGCGCCATGGGGGCGGCAGGGGCCTTCGGGATCGCGCCGGCCTGTCGAGCCACCGCGAGCGCGCCCTTGACCTTGTCGTCGTAGCCGTCGCAGCTGACCTTGACGTCGTACGTGCCGGGCGTGAGCGAGGAGCGTACGCGCGTCTCGCCGACGAGCGCGCCGTCCCCGCCCGTCAGCCGGGCGTCCGCGACGAACGCCCCGGAGACCGCGGTGCCGATCCGCCCCGCACAGCCCAACACCCGCAACTGGATGTCGCTGCCGGGGGCCGGGGACACGGGCGTCACGGAGACGCCCGCCGAATCGGCCGGGACCGCCGAGTCGCCGTAGGGATCGGCCGCGTACGCGGTGGGAGTCAGCGCGGCCGCGACCACCGCCCCGGCACAGAGAGTGAGTCGCCATGAACCCATCGTGAAACCTCCAGATACCTGGAGACTCCTCCTTGGGACCGTTCGGCGCATCCCGAGGCGCCCACGACTGCTCCGTCCGTGTGTTTCGGGAACGTTCTTCGGAGTGTCTTCGGGCGTCTTGGGGGCGTCTTCGGGGCGTCTTGGGAACGGTCAGACGCGGTCGACCAGGTCCGCGATCGAGTCCACGATCTTGGAGGGCCGGAAGGGGTACTGCTCGATCTCCTTGCGCGTGGTCAGACCGGTCAGCACCAGATACGTCTCCATCCCCGCCTCCAGTCCGGCCAGGACGTCCGTGTCCATGCGGTCGCCGATCATCGCGCTGGTCTCGGAGTGCGCGCCGATGGCATTGAGGCCCGTCCGCATCATCAGCGGATTCGGCTTGCCCGCGAAGTACGGCTTCTTGCCGGTCGCCTTGGTGATCAGCGCGGCGACGGCGCCGGTGGCGGGCAGCGGACCCTCGGTGGAGGGACCGGTCTCGTCGGGGTTGGTGGCGATGAAACGGGCACCGCCCTTGATCAGCCGGACCGCCTTCGTCATGGCCTCGAAGGAGTACGTGCGGGTCTCACCGAGGACGACGTAGTCCGGTTCGTGGTCGGTGAGGACGTACCCGATGTCGTGCAGCGCGGTGGTCAGGCCCGCCTCGCCGATGACGTACGCCGTGCCGCCGGGGCGCTGGTCCTCCAGGAACTTGGCGGTGGCCAGGGCAGAGGTCCAGATGTTCTCGACCGGCACGTCCAGGCCCATACGCCGGAGCCTGGCGTGCAGGTCACGGGCGGTGTAGATGGAGTTGTTGGTGAGCACCAGGAAGGGCTTCCCGGAATCCCGCAGCTTCTTTATGAAGGCGTCGGCGCCGGGGATCGGCACGCCCTCGTGGATGAGCACACCGTCCATGTCGGTGAGCCACGATGCGATGGGCTTGCGGTCTGCCATGTACCCGATCTCCTGCCTTGCGCCGTGCTGCGGGAGCCCAGCCTAACGATCGTCGGCGATCAGCTTCCGGTCGCGGTTCCACACGGGATGGGAGCGCGGGCGCAAGGTCTCATCGGCTTCGGCTACTTCGGCGAATTCAGCGCCGTCCTGCCCTGAACCAGCGGGACGCCGCGACGAGGACGACGCCGAGGGCGAACAGGACGGCGCTCGCCGCGGCGGCCAACCCGTGCGGCGCGCCCGAGCCGGTGCTGGCCAGCTGGTCGGCGGACGGCGTCCGCTGTGGCGCGGCATCCGGTTGGGCGTCCGGTTCGGCGGCCGGTTCGGCTTGGCTGTCGCCGCGGACTCCGCCACCGTCGGTGGCTGTGCTGGTACCGCCGTCGTCATCGCTGTCGTCATCGCCGCCGTCATCGCCGTCGCGGTCGCTCGCCTCGCCTTGTTTTTCATCGATCCGGAAGCGATATTCGTTCGACTCTCCCACCCAGTCCCCGTCGTTGTTGTGCCGCTGCACCACCGCCGCGTTGGCGACGACGTTGTTCGGCACGGCGGCGTCGGAGGTCACGGAGAGCCTGACCTTCACGGTGAGCGTCCGGCCCGGGCCGACCGTGAACCCCGGGAAACCGTCGTCGAAGGCCCCCACGCTCTCGTCCTCGTCGCTCTTCTCGAAGGCAACCGGGTGCGCGCGCTCCCCGTCGTAGAACTCCAGCCGCGTCTGCTCCGGCCGCAAGGACCGCAGGTCGTCCACGAGCACGACGATCGGGTGGATGTTGCCGCAGGTGTTCGCCGTGGTGTTGGTCAGGTCGATGTACCAGGTCCGGGACTCGCCGCCGACTTCGTAGGCGGAGGGGCCGCCGTGGATCCGGGTCGTGATGGGGAAGGCGCGGGTGTCCGGGGCGGCGCAGGTGGGGCGGAGGTTCTCCGCGGCGCCCACGGGGGTGAGCGCCTGGGCGGGGGCCGACGCGGGCGCGAGACCCAGGGCGGGGGCGGCGGCGGTCAGGGCGAAGGGAACGGACTTTCGCAGTCGCATGAGGGGGCCTTTGCCGATCGAGGTCGGTGGGGATCGAGAGCGTCAGGCAGTACCGGGCAACGGCCCCTCCCACCCTGCCATGCCCCCCACACCGACCCCGGCCCATCACGCCCGCAAGGCGACATTCTTAGGCCAATCGGGCGGTATTCATTAGTCCGTCCGGCCTTTCCGAAGAAACCTCACCCCTCCCCCCGCCCGAACAACGGCGCCAACAGCAATTGCGCGGCTCCCTCCGCAACCCCACGCGCCCCACCGGGAGCGACCCGCACAGGAACCACCGCGTCCACCCCCTCCCGCCGGGCCCGCTCGTCGAGAACCGCCCCGACACCCCGTACGAACGCCTCCTGGTGGACAGCGACGGTGCGTCCGCCGAGCAGCACCAGGTCGATGTCCAACAACCCCACCAGATTCGCGGCGCCCGCCCCCAGCACCCGCGCCGCCTCGTCCACCGCACCGGCCGCCACCGCACCGAGGCACAGCGCCTCGATGCACCCCCGGTTGCCGCAGCCGCACAGGGGCCCGTCCAGCTGGATGACCTGATGCCCGAATTCCCCCGCGCCGGTGCGGGCCCCCCGATGCACCGCCCCACCGATCACGAGCCCGGCCCCGAGCCCCGTACCGAGATGCAGATAGGCGAAGGAGACGAAGCCCCCGACACCGCCCACCGCAAGCCCCAACGCCGCCGCGTTCGTGTCCTTGTCCACGACCACCGGCACCCCGAGCCGCTCCGCCAGCGCGTCCCGCAGCGCGAACCCGTCCCATTCCGGGAACCCGGTGACCCGGTGCAGTACGCCCCGCACATGATCGAGGGGCCCGGGCAGGGCGACCCCGACGCCCAGCACGGACACTCCCGCTCCCGCGCGCAGGGCCTCGACCTCCTCGGCCGCCCCCTCGACGACGGCCTGCGCCCCGGCCCCGAGATCGAGCGGAGCCCTCCGCTCGGCGACCACCGCACCCGTGAGATCGCAGAGCACGACCGTCAGCTCGTCCCGGTCGAGGTGCAGCCCCACCGCGTGCCCGGCCTCGGGGACGAGCCGCAGCACGGTACGCGGTTTGCCGCCGGTCGAGGCGCGGCGGCCCGCCTCCGCCGCCAGACCGTCCGCCCGCAGCCGAGCGGTGATCTTGCTGACGGCCTGCGGGGTCAGCCCGGTGCGCTCGGCGAGTTCGAGGCGGCTGATGCCGACGGGCCCGGCCGTACGCAGCAGGTCGAGCACGAGCGCGGCGTTGTGCGTGCGCAACCCGAGCAGATTCACGCCCGCCTCCGCCCCCGGACCACGCACCCCCGCCAAGCTCACTCCCGCCCCCTCTCCTGCGCCCGCAACCGCACCCGCGCCCGCATCGGTCCTGTTCACGTACGCCATTGTCCCCCGCGCTTGCACTTTGGCAACAGCGTTGCGAAAGTGGAGCCATGACAGGAAGCATGACTGGTACAGGTTCCGCCCCCGGCTCCCCCCTGCGCGTAGGCCTCATCGGCTACGGCCTCGCGGGCTCCGTCTTCCACGCCCCGCTGATCGCCGCCACCGAGGGTCTGACCCTGGACACGATCGTCACCTCGAACCCGGAGCGGCAGCAGCAGGCCCGCGCCGAGCTGGGCGACGGCGTCCGGTTCGCGGCCACGCCCGACGACCTCTGGGCGCGCGCCGACGAGCTGGACCTGATCGTCATCGCGTCCCCGAACAAGACCCACGTCCCGCTCGCCACCACCGCCCTCAAGGCGGGCCTCCCGGTCGTGGTCGACAAGCCCATCGCCGGCACCGCGGCCGAGGCCCGCGAGCTCGCCGCCCTCGCGGACGAGCGCGGACTCCTCCTCTCCGTCTTCCAGAACCGCCGCTGGGACAACGACTTCCTGACCCTCCGCAAGCTGCTGGCGCAGGGCGAGCTCGGCGACGTATGGCGCTTCGAGTCCCGTTTCGAGCGCTGGCGCCCGCAGCCCAAGGGCGGCTGGCGCGAGTCCGGCGACCCGGCAGAGATCGGAGGTCTCCTCTACGACCTCGGCAGCCACGTCGTCGACCAGGCCCTCGTCCTCTTCGGCCCCGCGACCTCGGTGTACGCCGAGTCGGACATCCGCCGCCCCGGCGCCCGGACCGACGACGACACCTTCTTCGCGATCACGCACGAGAGCGGCGTCCGCTCCCACCTCTACGTCTCCGCGACCACCGCCCAACTCGGCCCGCGCTTCCGCGTACTGGGCTCGCAGGCCGGTTACGTGAAGTACGGCCTCGACCCCCAGGAGGCCGACCTGCGCGAAGGCAAGCGGCCGGACACCGAGGCCGAGTGGGGAGTCGAACCCGAGTCCCTCTGGGGCCGCGTCGGCTCCGGCGAGTCCCCGCTCACGGGCGGCGGCCGCCCCGAGCCCACACTCCCCGGCGCGTACCACACGTACTACGCGGCCATCGCCGCCGCCCTCCGCGACGGCGCCCCGAACCCGGTCACCGCGCACGAGGCCGCGGCCGCCCTCGACGTCCTCGAGGCGGCCCTCCGCTCCGCCCGCGAAGGTGTGGTGGTGTCGCTGTGAACGCGCCGGAGATCGCCGAACTGGAGGAGCAGGAGCGCCGGTTGGTGCTCGCGCACTTCACGCACGACGACGCGTGGACCCTCGGCACGCTCCTCGTCGAGCTGGCCCGGGCGCAGGGCGCCCCCGTCGCCATCGACATCCGCCGCGGCGGGCAGCAGCTCTTCCACGCGGCGCTGCCGGGCTCGACCCCCGACAACGACGCCTGGATCGACCGCAAGCGCCGCGTCGTCGAGCGCTACGGCTGCTCCTCACTCCTCGTCGGCTCCCGCTTCCGCGCCAAGGGCACGACATTCGAGGAGTCCGCCCGCCTCGACCCCGACGTGTACGCGGCCCACGGCGGCGCGTTCCCCGTCGCGGTCGAGGGAGCGGGCGTCATCGGCACGGTCGTCGTCTCCGGCCTGCCCCAGGTCGAGGACCACGCGATGGTGGTAGCGGCACTGACTCAATTCCAGGCGAGCTGAAGGAAAACACCCGCGCCCCGAAACTGACGCAAGGAACCGCGCCCCACAGGGGCGCGGGGCCGTGACATTTGCGGCTCCGCCGCGGGGCGCGACCAGCCACGACGGTGCCGCAGCCGACAACCCGCCGCAGCACCCCAAGCCCTCCAGCCAACCCAGCAGAGCGCTTACGCCTGCTTGAACTCCTGCCGCTGCCGCCCCAACCCCCCGATCTCCAACTCGACCACATCCCCGGCCCGCAGAAACGGCTTCGGATCGGGCTGCCCGAGCGCAACCCCCGCCGGCGTCCCGGTGTTGATGACGTCGCCGGGGTAAAGCGTCATGAACTGGCTTACGTAACGCACCACTTCCGCCACCGGGAAGATCTGCTCCGCGGTCGTGCCGTCCTGCTTGAGCTCACCGTTGACCCAAAGCCTCAGCGACAGGTTCTGCGGGTCCGGCACCTCGTCCGCCGTCACCAGCCACGGCCCCAGCGGGTTGAACGTCTCGCAGTTCTTGCCCTTGTCCCAGGTTCCGCCGCGCTCGATCTGGAACTCGCGTTCGGAGACGTCGTGCGCCACCGCGTACCCGGCGACGTGCGCGAGCGCCTCCTCATGGGACTCCAGGTAGCGGGCCGTACGGCCGATGACGACCGCCAACTCCACCTCCCAGTCGGTCTTGACCGACCCGCGCGGCACGAGCACCGTGTCGTGCGGGCCGACCACCGTGTCCGCCGCCTTGAAGAAGATCACCGGCTCGGCGGGCGGCTCGGCCCCGGTCTCGCGCGCGTGGTCGTGGTAGTTCAGGCCGATGCACACGATCTTGCCGATCCGGGCCAGCGGCGGCCCGATCCGCAGCCCGTCCGCGTCCAGCACCGGCAGTCCACCGGAATCGCCGGACCCACCGGACTCGGCAGCCGCGCGGATCCGGCCGAGCGCCGCGCCATCGGCGAGCAGCGCCCCGTCGATGTCCGGGACGATGCCCGACAGATCCCGGAGGTTTCCCTCGGCGTCGAGCAGCGCGGGCCGCTCCGCCCCCGCCGTACCGACTCGCAGCAGCTTCATGGTCACAATCTCCCTCGATCGAGCACGGGCAGCCGCCGACGGGTGCAGCCATCGGAGGACTGGTTGATCCTCCAATCTCGACGTCCAGTCCGCAATACCCCGTTCACGGACTGGACCGCCCGCCACCACCACCGCTGTCCCTTCTTCCTTGACGCTGCATGTGTGTGCGGTGGCTGGCCGGGCGATGAAGGAACGCAGTGGTCCGCGCCGTCCTCGTCTGCGCAGTTCGATCTTGCATTTCGCATGGAGCACCACTGCTCAAGCCGACCGGACGGACGGTGATTAGACTGGTCACTCATGTCGAAGCCTGACGAACTGCTTGTTGACGTCGCCACCCTGGTGGAGTCCGAACACAGCAATCAGATGTCTCTGACCGTGGTCGCCGGTGGTGCTGTCATCACGGGTCGGCTGGCTCCCGAAGCAGTCTGGAGGCAGCGGGTGTCGGAAGTCCTGGCGGACTCGCCCCGCCTGAGCGACTTCTCCGCCGTCTTCACCGCTACGACGCGCGAGGTGGGGCCGCCCACGCATCTGCATTTCCATGTGGCGCGGATTCTGCAGGGCACGGTGGGGATCCCGGAGACGGGCGGGATGTACCGCGTGGCGATCAATGATGTCAGTGCTTGGACCATGGGCGACTTCAGCTACTCCGATGACTGACCCCGCCGCTGCGCGCTGAGAATCCCGTCGGTACGCGGTCAGGGTCCGACCGGCGCGTCCCGGTCGGACCCTCACTGCTGTTTTGGTGGCGGCTCGTGCTTGCCCGTCGGTCAGACGGCAGCAGGGGCGCCGAGCATCGCGGAAGCCTGCTGCAACGGACTGAGGACACGCGTGGGTGCGGCGGCGTGGGGAAGGCCGGGGCAGGTGAAGCCGAGCCGGCGCATGGCCCGGAGGACTTCGCCGGCGCTGAAATCGCGGCGGTCCTGGCGTGTGATGACCTCCCCGACCTGCTTGACGGGGTAGGTGCGGCGGCCGATGATCACGGACTCGCCGCTGCCCTGCTCGGGCTTGACGCCCTTCATGGATTCCAGGACGCCGCTCTTGGTGAGGTCGAACGGGAAGCGGGCGATGACACAGCGCATGATGCCTCACAGGGAGAAGAAGGGAATGGTTCTGCCGCGGTGAGGCGGTTCAGTGGGCCAGGGCGAGGACGCCCGGAGCACCGCCCTGCTCGTCGACGACAGGCAGGGCATCGAGCCGGCGGCCGCGCATCGCGTGCTTGGCTTCGGCCATCGTGGTCACGGGCGGGGTGAACGGCCCGCGGTCGTCGAGAATGTCGCGCAGTTGGACGCGGTCCGTGTACGCGGAGCTGTCACGGACAGCAGCGAGCTGGGCCTGGGTGACCAAACCGGTGCACTGGCCGTCGTTGTCGCAGACGAGCAGGTGCTCGGTGCGGGCACTGGCCATGACGGACAGGGCCACCTCGATGGTCATGTCGTCGCAGACCTGAGGTCCGACCGTGTCCATGGCGTCGGCCACCGTCCTGTGCGCGGGGGCGGCGCTCGCCGTGCGGGGTTGCATCTGAACCAGTGTCAAAACGTGCCTCCTGCAGAGACGGGTCAGGTTCCTGATCATGAAGGTTCTAGGCCGCCGCGTCGAAGGAGGACTGGCGCGCGGTCACGCGCCGGGCAGCCGAAGCGGGGCTGCGTCGGCCGCGTGGGGCCGCGCTGCGCTTGCGCCGCTCGGTTACCGGCGTGGTGATCGTCACGGGGATGCCGGAGGGGGTCCGGGCGCCGGTGATCCGGCTGAGTGCCTCTTCGCCGGAGCGGACCTGGGTGGTCTGGGGGACGATGCCGGCGGCTGCCATGAGGCGGGTCATGTCGCGGCGCTGGTTGGGGGTGACCAGGGTGACGACGCTGCCGGACTCGCCGGCCCGCGCGGTACGGCCGCCGCGGTGGAGGTAGTCCTTGTGGTCGGTCGGCGGGTCGACGTTGACGACGAGGTCGAGGTTGTCGACGTGGATGCCGCGCGCCGCGACGTTCGTCGCGACGAGCACGGTGACGTGCCCGGTTTTGAACTGGGACAGGGTCCGGGTGCGCTGCGGCTGCGACTTCCCGCCGTGCAGGGCGGCCGCCCGCACGCCGCTGTTCAGCAGGTCCTGCGTCAGCCGGTCGACGGCGTGCTTGGTGTCCAGGAACATGATCACCCGGCCTTCGCGCGCCGCGATCTCGGTCGTCGTCCGGTGCTTGTCGGCGCCGTGGACGTGCAGGACGTGGTGCTCCATCGTGGTGACCGCGCCTGCGGACGGGTCGACGGAGTGGACGACCGGGTCGGTGAGGTAGCGGCGGACCAGGAGGTCGACGTTGCGGTCGAGGGTGGCGGAGAACAGCATCCGCTGGCCCTCGGGGCGTACCTGGTCCAGGAGCGCGGTGACCTGGGGCATGAAGCCCATATCGGCCATCTGGTCGGCCTCGTCCAGGACGGTGATCGCGACCTGGTTCAGCCGGCAGTCACCCCGGTCGATGAGGTCCTTGAGGCGGCCCGGCGTCGCGACGACGACTTCGGCACCACGGCGCAGTGCACTGACCTGCCTGCCGATCGGCATTCCGCCGACGACGGTGGCCAGGCGCAGCCTCACCGAGCGGGCGTAGGGGGTAAGAGCGTCGGTCACCTGCTGTGCCAGTTCACGTGTCGGCACGAGGATCAGGGCCAGCGGCCGGCAGGGCTCGGCGCGCTGTCCGGCGGTGCGGGCCAGCAGGGCCAGGCCGAAGGCGAGGGTCTTGCCGGAGCCGGTGCGTCCGCGACCGAGAACGTCACGGCCCGCGAGGGTGTTGGGCAGGGTCGCGCCTTGGATCGGAAACGGGATCTTCATGCCTTGCGCGGTGAGCGAGGCCAGCAGCCGCTCGGGCATGTCGAGGTCGGCGAACGCATCGACGGCGGCCAGCGCTGGAGTGATCGTCTTCGGCAGGGCGAACTCGCCCTGGACCGCCGCGGGCCGCCGCCCCTGGCTGCCCGGGCGGCTCGGCCCTCCGGAACGGCTCGGGGCGGGCGAGCCGAAGCGGCTGCCCCGGTGCGAACCGGCGCCGGAGCCGAAAGCGGGACCGCCCGTACGGCTGCGGGTGCGGGAGGAGCGGTTGTTCGTACGTGAGGGGTTCATTCAGAACCTTCCTTGATACGGCACGTATCAAGGAATTCTCGCAGCGGAAGAGCAGCGCGGGGAATTACAAGAACGGGCCGAACGGAATGCGAAAGCAGATCTAACCTGCGGTGAATCCGGTGCGGTAGTGCAGGCGATGAAATGGGTGACGTCATGCGGACGTGAAATCCAGGACGTCGACGGGTGCAGATTTAAAGAGGCCCGCATTCCTGGAGAGGGATCCAGGGCGCGTTGTCCCACAGGGGAAGCCTCGGGGAATGCCCGCAGCTGGGGCCCGCACCCCGAGGGATGCGGGCTCCAGCTACGAAGTGCGCGTCAGTGCTCAGACGGGAACGATGTTCTCGGCCGTCGGGCCCTTCTGGCCCTGCGCGATGTCGAAGGTGACCTTCTGACCTTCGAGCAGCTCGCTGAAGCCCTGGGCGGCGATGTTCGAGAAGTGGGCGAACACGTCAGCGCCGCCACCGTCCTGCTCGATGAAGCCGAAACCCTTGGCTGCGTTGAACCACTTCACAGTGCCAGACGCCATGTCATATCTCCTTTGGGGCTGTACGCCGGGACCCGCAATCCACGGATACCGGGTCGCCGCGATGATGCCCCGCCCGGAGGATGACCGGAAATATAAAACGCTTCCCGCGGCTGAAAATACCGACGAAGGCGTTGAAGTTTTGGGAACCACGACTGCAACTGAGATCGACAGTAGCATGCGGTAGCAGCCTGTGTACGGTTAATAATTCCGCTCTGCTCGTTGCAGTAAACACACTGCCCGCGCGGCACATTAAACTCTCGTCTCGCGGTCATAGATATTGATCCACCCGGAACGCAGCCTTCCAGGAAGAGCGGTCGGCCGCCACCGTCCTGGGCGATGAAGCCAAAGCCCCTCCCGCGTTGGACCACTTCACAGTTCCCGTATCCATGCCTCATGCCTTCCAGTCGATGAACGCCTCCCACGCCATGCGGCAGACGGAGGCGGTGCGCCCTGGTTCCTCCGCCACAGCAGAACGCCCACGACGAAGGCGTGGGCGAAGGGAACTTTCTGACCATGGCAGTTGACGCAGACGCCACGCGTCCGCACAGCCTGTCCCCACAGAAAACGACCTACGCGACGCGCCACACTCCCGACAGGTGTGTGCGCTGCCCGGCGGGCACGCACCACCTCAGCCCGCGGTCGTTGGGTTCTCTGTTTCGGCGGCGTGGCGGTATTCGGCGTTGATGCGCTGCGCTTCTTCGAGCTGGTCTTCGAGGATGATGATGCGGCAGGCGGCCTCGATGGGGGTGCCCTGGTCGACGAGTTCCCGGGCGCGGGCGGCGATGCGCAACTGGTAGCGGGAGTAGCGGCGGTGGCCGCCCTCGGAGCGGAGCGGGGTGATGAGGCGGGCTTCACCGATGGCGCGGAGGAAGCCCTGGGTGGCGCCGAGCATTTCGGCGGCCCGGCCCATCGTGTAGGCGGGGTAGTCGTCGTCATCCAGACGGCCGAACGAGTCGCCTGCTGTCATTTGCACCTCTCTGTGGAACGCATGGAGGGGCCCTGGTGCCAATGGCACCAGGGCCCCGAAGGAACTGCTACACCATCTGCCGACCCTGATACTGCGCCGGCCTTCTGTTTCCGCAGACCCGACCAAGATGCTGTCGGGGGTGCGGGGATCGCGGTTGCTTGACCGGAGACCACCTCACTATCGATGTCCTGCGGTACCCGGGCTCAAGGTTTCCGCCCGGGCGATCCTGATGGCGCCTGGCTCCTCCGTTCTTCCCTCTGGGATCGATCACTTACCAAGCGGGGTACTGCGTACTGCTGGTGATGCGAACTGCTCAGTGGCCTGTGACAGCGCCACTCTTCGGCAGCCAGCCCCGTCGCCCGTCCTGCGTCTGCTCTGGCTTGGAACCCCACTGCCGAACTTCCCGGTGCGCGCGTCCGCAGCCGACGCCTTCACCGAGGTGCTGCTCACTGACTTCACTGCTGGGTACTGCGAACTGCACTTACCGAACTGCTACTGCGTGAACTGCGGTACTGCTCACGGCGGCCCCTGATCACTGCGGGCCACCCGGTCCGGTCGTCAGTCCCGTCGCCGTCCTGCAACAACCCTGGCTCCGGAACTCCACCACCGCACCGTCCTGCGAACCACAACTGCGGTACTGCTGCCCGGCAGTTCATCTCTGCCGGGCCTTGCTCGATCTCGGCTACGAGAGAAACCATAACTACGACACCATCCAATGTCTACTCTCGCCGACATAGATTTCCGTGAGCCAGGCAGAGAGACAGTCGACCTCGACCACTGAACGGGTACTCACTCACTCACGAATACAGAACCGCCCGCTCCACGGCGCTCCACGCCGAACTGGTCACCACATACAACGCGGCGGCCAGCGGCACCACCGCGACGGTGACGAGCGTGAAGAACGACAGGAACGGCATGAACTTGCTGACCGCCCCCAGCCCAGGCACCTGCTCATCCCCGGCCACCGGAGCGGCGGCAGCCATCATCCGCTTGCCGCTCCGGTAGTTGAAGGTCGCGACCGCGGCGACGAGGGCGAACAGCCCGAGATACACGAGCCCCTGCGCCCCGAACACTCCCCCGCTCCCCAGCGCGTCCACCCACCGGTCACCGAGCGGCGCGGCGAACAGCTTGTGCCCGAGCAGGGCGTTGGCCTCGCCGCCGATCGTCGCGCTGGAGAACAGCTGGTAGAGGAGGATGAACGCGGGCGCCTGGAGCAGACTGGGCAGACAGCCGGACAGCGGCGACACCCGTTCCTGCGCGTGCAACTCCAGCACCGCCTTCTGCAGCTTCTCGGGATTCTTCCGGTGCTTCTTGCGCAACTCCGCGATCCGCGGCTGGAGTTCGGCCCGGGCCCGCTGCCCTCGCGCCGCCGCCCGCGACAGGGGGGTGCACGAGCAGTCGTACGAGCGCGGTGAACAGGACGATCGCGGTGGCTGCCGCGGAGGCATGGAACAACGGCTGGAGCAGATCGGCGAGTTGCTCGACCAGACCTGCGAATACGGACATGAACGCGGACATGGATGTGGATAGGGATGTGGACATGGGTGAGCCCTCCGGGGGTCTCGTCGTGCCGGGTCGAGGAGATGTCGGCATGACGACCCGCGCGAGGTCACCAGGGAGGTGAAGGGGGTGGAGAAGGGGGGTGACCTACGCGGTGATCGCCGGGAGGAAACACCCCGGCGCCCGGGGGCGGCTACGCCCCGCCGCGTCGGGATCGCGTTGGGGCAGGAAGGCCGTACGGTGCTCGCGGTCGCGTATGGCTGTCCGTATGCGCGTACGCGGGACAGTCGGCGCGCAGCGCGCGGCGATGAGGGCGCAGGCGGCGAGCGCGGAGCCGGCCGCGGCGGTCGCGGCGAACGTCACGGCGACCGCGGCGGAGAGGCTGCCGGTGTCGAGCACGGCGACAGCGAGAAGGAGCACGAGCAGCACGGCGGCGGGGCGCGTGTGCGCCCAGACACGGATCATCGACCGCTTCTCCCCCTCCCCCTCCGCTACACCGGACCCGTTTCGATCGGCTGGAGCAGCCGCTTCGGCCTGAGCAGCGCCCGGCTGACCGGATCCGCCGGGTCCGGATCGAGTCCGGGGCCCGGTGACATCTCAACGTCCGGGACGGGCACGAGAGTTCCACAGGCCGGGCATTCGCCGTACGGGCCCAGTTCCGTGCCGCAGGTCGCGTGCCGGAAGTAACGCAGCTGGGCCTCGTCGAAGTGCTGGCGGCCCCACAGGCCCAGTGAGCGCACGGTGGGCCAGAGCGCGATGCCGCGGTCGGTGATGACGTACTCGTCGCGGGGCGGCGACTCCTGGTAGCGGCGCTTCTCGAGGATGCCCTCGGCGGTGAGCGTCTGGAGGCGGGCCGCGAGGACGGCGCGCGGGATGCCGAGGTGGACGAGGAAGTCGTTGTAGCGCCGTACGCCGTAGAGCGCGTCGCGCACGACGAGGAGCGTCCAGCGCTCGCCGACGATCTCGAGCGCGCGGGCGATCGAGCACTCCTGCGTCGCGTAGTCCTTACCGAGAGCCATGACCCCACTGTAGCCACTTTCCGACTTATTGGTTCAGTGAACGAACCTAGGATGCTACGGTCGTCCCATACAGCCGGTTCAATGAATGAACCTACCCCCCCCAGAATCTGAAGGGCAGGTCATGGCACAGCTCGATCGCACCGCCGTCACGTCCGCCGACACGGCACGCGACGCGCCCGCCGCGCACGGCACCCCTCGCGCGGCCCTCACCCTCGCCCTCACCAGCGCCGCCACCGCCGTGGCCCTGATGACGTACACCACACCGCTGATCACGCTCCCCGAAACCGCCGCCGCGCTGCACACCCCCCTCTCCGCCCAGGCCTGGCTGCTCAACGGCACCCCGCTGGGCCTCGCAGCGCTGCTCCTGGTCGCGGGCAGCCTCGCCGACGACTACGGCCGCCGCCGGATCTTCCTCTCCGGCACCGTCGCACTCGGCATCACCACCGCCCTCGGCGCGCTCGCGACCTCGACCTGGCTGTTCACCCTGGCCCGCGTCGCCCAGGGCGCGGCGAGCGCGGCGATCCTCGCGAGCAGCCTGGGCCTGCTCGTCCACGCCTTCCCGACCCCACGTGGCAGGCTGCACGCGACCGGCGTCTGGGGTGCGTTCGTCAGCGGCGGCATCGCGGCGGGCCCGATGCTCGCGGGAGCGCTCACCTCGTCGCTGGACTGGCGGGCGGTGTACGCGGTCCTGGGCGCGGCCGCGCTGGCCGTCGCCGGGTTCGGCACCCGTGCGCTCACCGAGTCCAAGGCGCCCCGGGGCGGCCGGCCCGACCTGGCCGGGGCCGTCACCTTCGGCCTGGCACTCGTCGCCCTGGTGGCCGCTCTCACCCTGGGCCGCGACGGCTGGCTGCGCCCGTCGGTGGGCCTCCTGCTGGCGGCGTTCCTCGTGCTGACGTCGGTGTTCGTCCTGGTCGAGCGCCGTAGCCGTACGCCCATGATCGACCTCGGTCTGCTCCGGCACCGGCGCTTCCTCGCCTCCTCCGCGGGCGGTCTGTTCACGGGCTTCGCGGTGATCGGCCTCTTCAGCTTCCTGCCGACGCTGCTCCAGCAGGCGCTGGGCCTGTCCGCGCTGGACACGGCGTGGCTGACCCTGCTCTGGGCCGGGCTGGCCTTCGTGGTCGCCCTGCAGGTGCGGCGCCTCGCGGGCCGGGTCTCGCCGCGCCACCAACTCGTCCTCGGCTTCGCGCTGCACGCGGTCGGCGTTCTGACCATGCTCGGCGCGGTCGGCGCCGGTTCGTGGACCCGGCTGCTGCCCGGCTTCATCGTCTCCGGCGTGGGCAGCGGGCTGCTCAACGCCGCCCTCCCGCTCCTCGCGGTCGAGTCCGTCCCCGCGGCGCGCGCCGCGATGGGGTCGGGCGCGCAGCAGACGTTCCGGTACATCGGGTCGTGCGCCGGCGTCGCCGTGACCATCGCGCTGGTGACGTCCTCCGGTGGGCTCGCGCACGGCGCGGACATCGCGATCGCCGTGTCGGCGGGGATGGCGCTGGTGGCGGGGGTGAGTGTGCTGACGCTGAGGGAGCGCGGGTGACGCCACGGGCTACGGGGCACGGGGCTACGGGGCTCCTCAGCGAGGCCGCACGGACGTGAGCTTCCCCCAGACCACCAGCCGATACCTGGACGTGTACTCGGGCGTGCAGGTGGTGAGGGTGATGTAGTACCCGGGATCGCTGTACCCGTAGGCGGGCCGGACGGTACTGCGGGGCACCTCACGGATGACGCTGCCGTCGCCGGCGGAGGTCTGCGGCAGGGTCTTGTCGACGACGTACGTGTAGCGGGCGGCCTCGGTCTCGACGGCGATCTCGTCACCGCGCCGGAGCCGGTTGATGTACCGGAACGGCTCGCCGTGCGTGTTCCGGTGCCCGGCGAGCGCGAAGTTCCCGGCCCGGCCGGGCTGTTGGGTGTGCGGGTAGTGCCCGACGTACCCCTTGTTCAGCACATCCCGCTTGCCGACCCCCTCGGCGACGGGAACGCGGAGGCCGAGCCGGGGGAGGGAGAGGATGGCGTACGCCTGGGACCAACGGGCCGGATTCCGGCTCTGCTCGACCGAGGCGGACCCCCCGGACCCGGTGACCGAAGACGCACCGCTGGACGTACTCGGCGAGCCGGACGGGCGCCCCGCATCAGCACCCTCCTCCTCCCCCTCCTCGACGCCCTCCGCCCCCTCCTCATCCCCTCTCCCCCACTCCCGCTCCAGCGCCTGAACCTCCCTCTTGGCCCCCTCCCGGGCCTCCCGGTTGGTCCACCACAGCTGATGCACGACAAGAAGCAGCAGCACCACCCCGAAGGTGACAAGAACCTCACCCCCACCCCACAGCACACGCCGGTACGCGGCCCGCCGCCGCCGAGTGCCGTGATGCACGATCCCCGGAGCCCGCATACGCACGCCTCGCCTCCTCGACCGGGCCCGCACGATAAGGGCTGGGCCCTCAACTCACCAGACTCGAACACGGAGCACGAACGCCCCGTCCCCGACAAGACCGGCTGACCTCACCCGACGCCACCGCCCACCCGACCGCTCCCGCCAGGCGCCGGCCGATCGGAATCCGGGCCTCCCCTCGCTCTGCCACTCTCAGGTCACCCGCTGGCCTGCAGCTATCTCTCCCCCGTATGCCATCGGCAGTACGGTGTCCCCCATGCGCCCCGACACGTCTGCCGAGCACGTCGACCACAACGCCGAAGCAGCGCGCCTGGAGCGGACTGCCGGCCTCTATCCCGAGGACGCCGAACACCTGCTCGTGCAGGCCGCGGCCCACCTCGAACTGTCCGGCGACCGCCCCAGCGCCACCGCGCTGTACGACCGCCTCCTGTCGTCCTCCGCTCCCCTGGAGCACCCCCACCTGGTCCGCGCCCTCAAGGCGGCGAACCTGTGGGAGTACGGCCACGAGGCCGAGGCGCGAGCGATCATCGACGGCGTGCGCGCCGCGTCACCCCGGGACCCCGCCCCCTGGGTGATCGTGGCCGAGGCCCTGGAGTCCCACGACGAGCTGGAAGCGGCGCAGGAGACGTTCACCGAGGCCGCCCAGCTGCTCCTCACGGACGTGCCGGAGCCCCCGTACGCCACCTATCCCGTCCTCTTCGGCCGCCACCGCGTCCGCCGCATGCTCGGCCAGTCCCACGACAACTGGGACACCCTGGCCGACACCCTCCACACGTCCCCGGTCTCCCTGGACGAACTCCACGACCCCAAGCGGGTCTGGTCCCTGGGCTCCGACAACCCGGCGGAACTCCAGGCGGAGATCTCCCGACTCCGCGCGGAACTGGGCACGTACCGCGAGGCGCTGTCCCGCCCGTTCCCGGTGGCGGTCCTGCACTGGCCGACGGGTGAGCTGGCGGAGCTGGTGGCCGCGTATCCCTCGTTGGCAGGGGACTACCCCTCCCATGAGCTGCACCTCGCGACGATAGAGGAGTCGCTGCGCGAACTGGCGGCTTCCGGCACCCCGAATCTGGGCATCGTGACGGGGACGGTCCCGTCGTACGAGGCCTTCGCGGCATCCGAAGGGGCTTCGCCGGGGGACTCCGACTTGCTGCCCCAGTACGCGACGACGCTGGCGGCACGGGGACGAGCGGAGGCTTGGCCGCCGCAGAGGGGGAGCGGGTGCTGGTGTGCGTCGGGGCGGGGTTATGGGGAGTGTCACGGTGCGGAGGCGTAACAGCACCTGACTTCAGGAGCGCCGACGGGGGGAGGCGGACATGTCCCAGCCATGGCTGACGTTCGCCTTCCTCTTCGCCGCAGGGTGGCTGGCCTACGGCCTCCGCGTCACCCGCCGTGGCCTCCGTGAGTACAAGGGCGTACGGCTGCTCGGTGTACGGGGCTCCCGCACGCAGGGCGAGGTCGTCCGCGGACCGCGCCACGAGGGCCCGACCTTTCACCCTCCCCAGATCCGCTACGAGGCGGGTCCGAGGAACCAGACCTATCGCCGGGCTCCACTCAACGCGGATCTGCACGCTCTACGAGTGGGCTACGAGGTGGTGGCACGGTACGACCCCCAGGACCCCCGCCGGGTGGTCGTGGTGCGCACGCAGCAGACGTTCAACCCCGGGACGTACGTGGTGAACGGGGTGCTGCTCTGTTTGTTCGGGGTGGGGTTGGCGGTGGGGGCGCTGATGTGAGCCCTGGAATCGCGGTCCGGCGCCTCCTGCACAGCACGGGGCTTCGGTACCGAGTGAACGTGCCGGTACCCGGACGTCGCCCGTTGGTTCGGTATGGGTGCAGGTGGTGGCGCGGCTATGGGTGATGGCCGCGCAGAGCCGAGGGCCGGTGATCTCTCCTCCCTTACGCAGTACGAGTGAATGAGCCGATTGTTCAGTTCGGGGCAGGTGGCGAGCCTTCTACGGTCTCTGCATGGATCCGAGGGCTGCAGGAAAGGCCCTGCGAGCGGGGGACCGGTGGAAAGGCGCACCTGATGTCGGGGTTGGGGAAGTCGCCGGACGTGCTCAGGGTCCGGGCGGGCCGCTGCCATCGGACCGGGGCGTGGGCTTGGGGCGCGGTGGGCGTGGCCTGTCTCGTGGGAACAGCGCTGACTTTCAGCGGGCCGTGGGTGGCCGGGAGCGTGGCGGCGCGGATGGTGGCTTTTGCGCCGTCCACCGGTTGCTGGGCGTTGGCGGCCTCCCTGGTGCTCCGTGCGTGGGGGGCGAGCGGACGGGTGCGGACGCGTCTGCTGCTGTTGGGGGGTTCGGCGGTAGCCGGGGGTGTGTACCGGGGGGCCGTCAGCGTGCTGTCGGCTCACCCTCCGGGTTCGGGACGAGACGAGCGATCGCTGCTCGGTTCGGTGGTGGTCACCGGGGTGACGCTGGCGGTTGGCCTGGGGATGGCCGGTCTGGTGGTCGCGGCCGATGTCGGCAAAGGCCGGCATGTGTTGCTGCAGCGCGTGCTTGACGGGGTCGTCACAGCCGGGGCCGTGTTCATGACGGGATGGGTACTGCTGCGGGGGGCCAGTGACGGCTGGCGGCTGGGAACGGGGATGGTCGGTGTCCTCTGGACCGCGGAGGTCATGTTCCTCAGTTTTCTGTTCGCCCTGCGCCGTCTCGTACGGAGCGACCAGAGAGTCACCTTGTGGGTCGGGATCGTCGGGCTGTCCCTCATGCTGATCGGCGACACCCTGCGGCTGTGGACGGTCGGCCCGCACAGCCCCGAGGCGATGTCCTGTCAGCTGGTCGACACCTGCAATACCGCGGGCCTGCTCGTGGTCGCTGTCGGCCCTTGGTTGCCCGGCGCGGCAAGCGTCCTGGGCACTGCTCAGCCGACGTTGCGATGGAGGATAGAGGGTGCAGCGGCATTCATTCCCCTGACGGTCTGCACGGTCACGGCGCTGGGATATGTGTTGGCTCCTCCTGCCCGTGACCCAGTGCCGCTGTTGGTCGGTGGGACGGCGCTGCTGAGCCTCTGGGCACGCCAGACGTTCCTGCCGAGCGAGAACACCAGAAACGACGACTGAGTTCTCGTGCGGCTGCCCTCCCTGCTGCGGCCGCTTTCGCTCGTGTCCCACATGAGCCATATTGCATTCGATGCAACATACGACATCGGCGATGAAGGGCCTGCTGCCAGCTTCAACGGCACTCTATGCGGGGGCCGTTGGGGAGAGGAGCAGACTTGATCAGGCGAGTGTTGCCGTCAACTCGCGTCGGCGCACTCTTCAACGAAGGCACAAAGCCGGCGAATGAGGCTCAGGTAGGTGGCGGGGTCCGTGGTGTCCTGCATGTGAGATGCACCCTGGAGCCACTGTTGCCACAGGGCGCCGGGGATGTGTTCTGGGAAGTATGCGGAGAGGCGACGAGGGCAGGATTCGAACCTGCGTCCACCCGGGATCAGAGCCGGGCGCTCCTCCGCAGAGCTTCCTCGTCGCCACCGTGATCATTGCTTGGGCCGCTGTGTGGGTCAACTGATTTGCAGGGCGGACACACGCGGGGATTGCCGCCGGTCACGTCCACTCCTGAGCGGCAGCACGCTTTCCCTTGCCGGAGAAGACTCCTGCCGAACGGAGAGCGCTGGCCATGAGCGGGTCGGCGACGGCGACTCCGTGTACCAGCTCGGGTGTCCGCCGGAAGGCGACGGCCTCAACCGCTGCCCTGGGAGCAGTCCAGGCGCCAGCTATCGGGTCCAACCGATGCCGGGCGCAAGCTGCTTCGACGAGCGAGCGTGGGCATTCCTTCTCACCCCGGAGTACTTCCCAGGGCAGAGGAAGGTCTGCCCAGACGTAGGTGTCCGGGTGCAGCCCGCCGCCGCTCATGCGGTGCCAGTACGCCACGTCGGCCGCCATCAGGCGGGGCACCTTGCCAGGGCAAATCCGGTCCAGGATCTCGTCCTGCCCCAGCTCGGTCAGCAGCGCGAACCAGTGGGCCCGGGCCGTGTTCCATGCCTGTGCGGCCTGGTTCCACGTCGACGAGTCGTTGCCACGGCGCACGATCATCGTGTCGCGTTCCAGCGGATGCCGGTTCCAGGCGTCCTCCAGTAGGCCGGCGACCTGGCGCAGGAATCCGTTCCACCGAACCAGCAGCTGGGTGAGGTCCTGGTCGGACACATGGGCCAGCACTTCAGGCGTGGGGTGCACATGCGCGACCGCGTACCAGCAGGCCCGCTCGGGGAGATTCCTCAGGCGCTGGAACAGGGCCTCGGCGACCTCGTCGTAGACCTGACGCTGCCGACCGTTGGTGAAGACGCTGCGCATGTAGCCGCGGGCCGTGATGTAGGCGATGAAGGCTGCCGTGTCCGGGTCTGTGGCGAACAGCTCGTACGGCAGGACGTGGGCGAGGGCACCTTTGCCCGTGATGGCCACTTCGCGTCGGCGCTGCTCGTGGATGAGCCGGGCCAGTTTGGCTTCCATCCGGCGCAGTAGTCGGAAACGCTTGTTGTACTGGCGTTTGGAAATCTCCCCGAGGCCCGTCGCCGTGCGCTCGGTCCGGTTGAGGCGGTCCATGCCGAAGTCGTTCTGCCCGTACGAGCGGCCGATCTCCTCACCCGCTCGCCGGATCAGCACCTCGATCTGGGCTGGATCATCTCCGGCGTTGTCCGGAAGGTCCGGCACGCTCATGAACAGGTCTGCCGCTCGGGCAAGCTGGCGCTGTGCGCCAACCGGACGGGCGAACTCCTCCCGCATGGAGGTATAGCCGTGCCAGAGGTTGCGCAGCGAGTGCTCAGCAGCCTTGGCGAGCGCCGCCTCGGTCGCTGTATCGAGGTCAGTGCCCTGGGCGGCGTACAGATCCTGGATGAGCCGGGCCACATCTTCCGGACGCTTGCGCAGTGTGAGCGAGGCGTGCAGTTCACGGAGGAGTTGTTCGGATGTGGGCGACGGCATGAGTCTCACCTTGTCATCACCACGACCGGGTCTCCACTGCTTATCTCCTGCTGGATGCCGGACGAGAACCGGGCACGATCGACGCCTGGTTCGTGATCGCTCCGATGCAGACGTCCGCCCGCCGAAACGAGGCGCGCATCCTGGGGCACGGCCCCTTCTCCCTCGCCCACCGTAAGCGGCGTCGCGGGCCTGTGTTCGGCGCGATCCGTGACCCCAAGCACGTCGCGGCGGCGCAGCGCCTGGCGGGGGCCCCGAACCTGACCGGAAACACGGCCGTCGAGCAGAACGTCCGTCCGCGTCGGGGTGCGCTGGTGCTCTGTCCCGTGGTGGAATCGGAACCCCGGATCCTGTCCGACGGATCGGTCGATCCGCGTGACCTCGTCATGGCCTTCGCCTTCGTCGCCCCGCCGTCGACGGCTCAGGGCGACCGTCACTTGGTGCGGTTCCGTGCGATCGACTCGACCAGGGCGGAAGCGGCGATAATCGACCGTGACGACGTGCGTTCGTGAGGCTCGACGACAGTGAACATTGTGACGCCTTCCTCTCCCGGCGTCTCGGCCCGCATGAGCAGGCAGGCGAGCAAAAACACGACTGTGGAACTGGCCGTGCGACGGCTGCTGCACGCGGCCGGGATGCGTTATCGCGTGGAGTACCCCGTGCCGGGCATGCCTCGACGGCGAATCGACGTGGCGTTCCCCCCGGGCCAAGGTCGCGGTCCTCATCGACGGCTGCTTCTGGCACGGCTGCCCTCAGCACGCCACTCAGCCGAAGGCCAACGCGGACTGGTGGCGCACCAAGCTGGATCGGAACATGCCCGCGACCGGGAGACGACGGAGCATCTGCTCCCAGCCATGGCTGACGTTCGCCTTCCTCTTCGCCGCAGGGTGGCTGGCCTACGGCCTCCGCGTCACCCGCCGTGGCCTCCGTGAGTACAAGGGCGTACGGCTGCTCGGTGTACGGGGCTCCCGCACGCAGGGCGAGGTCGTCCGCGGACCGCGCCACGAGGGCCCGACCTTTCACCCTCCCCAGATCCGCTACCAGGCGGGTCCGAGGAACCAGACCTATCGCCGGGCTCCACTCAACGCGGATCTGCACGCTCTACGGGTGGGCTACGAGGTGGTGGCACGGTACGACCCGGAGGACCCACGCCGGGTGGTCGTGGTGCGCACGCAGCAGACGTTCAACCCCGGGACGTACGTGGTGAACGGGGTGCTGCTCTGTTTGTTCGGGGTGGGGTTGGCGGTGGGGGCGCTGATGTGAGCCCTGGAATCGCGGTCCGGCGCCTCCTACACAGCACGGGGCTTCGGTAGCGAGCGAACGTGCCGGTACCCGGTATGCCTCGTCGCACGATCGACATCGTTTTCGGCAAGGCGAAGATCGCGATCTTCTTGGACGGTTGCTTCTGGCCCGAACCAGCCGTCGCGCGCTGTCCCGCACGTCGATGCCGACGCCCCACTCGGCGTACGACAAGCGGCGCCAGCCGCCGATGGACACGTACCGGCACCATCGACCAGTCCCCGGCGGCGCCGGTCACCTCCGACCCGACGAGGCGCGCGTCCTGGAGGAGTGGGCGAACGAACTCCAGATCAGCGACGACGGCACGCATCGCGACATCGGGTGACCAGTGGCCATTCACGAACCCGCGAAGAACGGCGAGATGATGTTTCGTATCACCTCACCACGACGAACGCGACGGGCCCTTTCATTAGTTCCAGAGATTACATCATCGCGATACTGGATAGCCTTGGGGTATTTCTCCGGAGACCCTCCGGCAGTGACGGCCTCCACGTCGGTAAAAAATTCCCTCAAGGCCGCGGCAAGACCATCCGAGTCAAGGAGATTCTTTGCCCCAAGTTGATAGATTTCAACAGCCAGGGTGAAGAGATCGTTCTTTTGCCATGCTCTACTTTTACTGTCCAGATTCAGGCCAGACAAGAGCACCAAACAATCGTTTAGCTTAGCCTCGACTTCTCCCCCTTCAGAGAATTCATCATTGTAACGTTCGAGGTATTCCTCGTGGCTATCGCTTCGGCTAAAGTAACCTGACATTACAGTAATGATCACATCGAGACACCATCGCACATCACCCATCCGTCGAATATCGACTGCAGTAAATACGCGATGATCCTCGAAGACCTTCCAGCTACTCATACCTTCGGCAGCCTTCTTCAATGCACCATCGAATCGAGCGTTATTCACCTCCATTGCGTTGAGGCTATAGTTTGTCGAATTCATGCGTCGAAACACCTCGCGAACCTGCTCCATGCTTAGTGAGCCAAGGTCCCTCACCACCACGTCGTAATTGAGGAAAGCGGCCTTCTCCGCTGGTTCTAGGTCCACATACGGCCTAATGTCCCCCGGCTTGAACTGATCTGATCCGGTGAAATATTGATACAGAGTCGTCACGCGTTGCTGACCGTCTACAAGTAGAGTCGTCCCTGCTCCTGTATTGAGGTCGACAGACCCGTCACAGAAGAAAATTTCCGGAAAAGGCATTCCATCAAGCACAGTCTCAATGAACAACTGCTTGTGGCGGTTCGTCCATACGAGCCGCCGCTGGAATTCAGGCTGCGCGACGAGAATTTCGTTAGTGAGCATCGTCATGAGCTCACGAACCTTCTTGTTTGTCGCCGTAGTTTTCACAGAGCCCCAATCTTCCTACATTCGGTGACCGCATTTGACTGGTAGCCCTCAAGGGCGTCCATGTCGTACCAGACTGCGAACGTGACTTTATAGGGGCCTGCCACCCGATCCAACTGAAGCTGTCGACCTACCTCCCACAGTCGAGTCACAGTAGGGATTAGGGGTGAGGCCTTGTGGATGTTCTTAGGACTTATGCGACCAGCCAAGTGCTCTTTTTTGAATTCGTCCATCTTACTTGCAGACCAAGGCTCTTTCGACGCAACAAATTCCCTCACTTCACGCCATATCTGACTATACAGTTCGGGAGACACTACAGCTACATCAATGTCAGAGTGGTCATTAAAATGTCCGTAGCGGCGCGCGGGCTTAATGCTGAAACCAAGCTTGGCCGACCCGACGGTATACACGTCGCGGTTGGGATGTATGCCAAGTTCAGCGCCAACCCGCTCCCTGAGCTCAGCATGCTGCTCTTGACTGATTACGACACAAGGACCATGAGTAATGAACTCGCGCACCACCGACAAAGGCTTTGCATGGCGGATCAAACCCGTTTTGAAGGCCTCCATCGATAGCTCGATGGCCTTCTCTTGTTCGTCTTCGAGCACAGTCTCTTCTATCGCCCTATGGTCGCGGAGTAATACAGATAGAGGAAAATCACAAAAAGATTACACAAGCCCGTTGCCCACGCACGACCCCTAATTCAAGCCCAGTGGTTCTTCCAACGTGTCTGCGCGATGGGCTCTACGAGGTCTACCCCTGAAATGAGTCGGGCAGGCACTTCAGGTCGAACTGGCAAATCTTGATTTGCGAGCCGTCTGACGCCACCGACCTCGATGGCGCTGTACGGATTGCCGTGATTTCGTACAGGCCGTCGTACTTGTAGTCATTTGAGAGCGAGTACCGCGGATCCCCTTTATAGCCACGGATGACGCGAATGGGATATTTACGTTCGTAGCTAAGCTTGAGAGCTGCATTGTCCTCGTACGTCCATGACTGGCTACGCAGAAGCTTCCCGTCCCCGCTCTTATCCCTGCCGGGCGAGGCACCCGTGTATCTCACCCACGTTCCATGGTCCTCGTCATCCTCGTACCCGCCGTGCAGCACGATGGCGTCCCCTACCTTGCTGCCGTCCTCGTCTATGAGCCAAGAGATGCCGCTCTGGTTGGTTCGGTGCAGCTTGGCTCGCAGCACGTCTATCCGCCGATGGAAGACCGCCCCTGGAGCGATGCCCTCGATATGACCGATGACTCGTTTGATTTCCACGCGTCCATACTGGTGCGAAGTCGATCACTCATGTCAAACCCGTATTCAGAATTGACCGATAATGGCGCATGGAGCTTCCTGGGTCGGCCCCTCCGTACCCGGTGTCAGCAGCCTCTGTTACACATGACCCAGCTGTCTGAGCGATCAAGGGAGCCAGCGTGACCGAGCCAACGGACCTGTCACAACCTGTCGCAGGCCTGTACGAGCAGCTCATCACGCTGCGCTTTGAGCGGCAGCTCAAAGAACTTGACGACCAAGGCTGGCGCCCGATCAGCGACGCGGTAGGTGACGAATCCGTTCCTCACGTGCTGGCACGCCACGTCGCCGGAACCGTGAAGCGCGTGCTGCAAGACCTGCCAACCGAGGAGCGGGTACACGCCGCGAATCACATCCTCGAGTCCATCAGCACCCTCGACGGAGCGCGGGAGTGGGTGGACCTCGTGGCCGCAGGGCCTCGCCAACTCCTTGCGTTGACAAAGCAAGAGGCACCCGGAGTCTTCGCGATCCGTCCAGCCACCCCGCTGTCGGATACGGCTCTGAACACCAACTCCCCAGAAGATCCCAGCCTCGGCTTTGAACTCCGCGCCGAGCTCGCCACAGCCGACCGCGTCGACTTGCTCTGCGCCTTCGTCAAGTGGCATGGGCTACGCATCATCGAGCAGTCACTCAGAGCCGCTCATGAACGACGCGTCCCCATACGCGTCATCACGACGACCTACATCGGCGCAACCGAGCGACGAGCGCTAGACCGACTGGTACGAGAGTTCAACGCCGACGTCAAGGTCAACTACGAGACACGGACGACTCGTCTCCACGCCAAGGCATGGCTCTTCCGCCGCAACAGTGGGTACGACACGGCCTACGTCGGTAGCTCCAACCTCTCCAAGGCCGCGTTGCTCGACGGCTTGGAGTGGAACGTCCGGCTGTCATCCATCGCCACGCCTGACGTGCTGCGGAAATTCGATGCGACCTTCGACGCGTACTGGAACGACCCGTCATTCGAGACGTACGACCCCGACACTGACGGAAATCGGCTCCAGGAGGCCCTGGCCATTGCGGGCGGGACGTCGTCCGTCGCAGCCGCGGACCGCAGGATCACCCTGTCTGGCCTTGAGGTACGTCCGTACCCGCACCAGCGCGACATGCTCGAGCGGCTGGAAGTGGAACGAGAGGTGCATGACCGGCACAGGAATCTCCTGGTTGCCGCGACGGGGACCGGAAAGACAGTAATGGCAGCGCTCGACTATAAGAACCTGCGCAAGAAACACGGACGCGATCTGCGACTGCTCTTCGTCGCGCACCGCAAGGAAATTCTGCAACAGTCGATGCGGACCTACCAAGACGTCCTGGTAGACGCAAACTTCGGCGAGTCGCTCCACAGCGGAGAGATCCCGGACCGCTGGACCCACGTCTTTGCCAGCGTACAGTCGCTTAATGCTCGGGCGCTGGATCAGCTCGACGCCGGCCACTTCGATGTGATCGTGATCGACGAGTTCCACCACGGCACATCGCCAACCTACCGAAAGATAGTTGACCACTTCCGGCCCGTGGAGCTGCTGGGGTTGACCGCAACACCCGAGCGCATGGATGGCAGGAGCATCCAGGACGAGTTCTTCGGCGGGCGCATCGCCGCCGAGATGCGCCTCTGGGAGGCCCTGGAGAACGAACTCCTCAGCCCCTTCCACTATTTCGGTATCAGCGACAACACCGACTTGAGCACGGTGGAGTGGAAGCGTGGCGCCTACGACGGAGCCGCCCTGAGTAACGTACTGACCGGCAATGATGCGCGGGCGCGTCTCATCGTGAAAGCAGTGGAAGAAAAGATCGTCGAGCCTGGCATCATGCGGGCGCTGGGCTTCTGCGTCTCGGTCGCGCATGCTCACTTCATGGCCGAGTACTTCCGCTCAGCCGGGCTGAACGCCCTAGCGCTCTCCGGTGAGACCCCGACCGAACAGCGCAGGCAAGCCCTCGTTGATCTCAAATCCGGCGCCTTGCAAGTGATCTTCTCTGTGGACCTCTTCAACGAGGGACTCGACATCCCCGACGTAGACACCCTGCTCCTCTTGCGTCCTACGTCCAGTGCAACCGTGTTCCTCCAACAGCTCGGCCGCGGCCTACGGCGGAGCGAGAGCAAAGCGGTGCTCACCGTACTCGACTTCATCGGACAGCACCGGAAAGAGTTCCGCTTCGAGAATCAGTTCCGCGCCTTGACGAACCTCACTCGCAAGCGACTCCTGGACAACATCGAGCATGACTTCCCACAACTTCCCTCTGGTTGCCAGATCATCCTTGAGGAGAAGGCCAAGAAGACTGTCATCGACAACATCAAGGATCAGATCGGCGTCAACGTCACCGCACTGGCCCGCGAAGTCGCCACCTACGCCGAGACTCGCCTGAGCACCTATCTCTATGAGAGCGGCCGCGAACTCAAGGAGCTGTATCGCGGCAATGGCAACTCATGGACAGGGCTGCTCCGACGTGCCGGGCTACTCGCGGGCGAGCCTCCAGAGGGCGAAGCCGCTCTCCTCAAGCGCGTTCCTGCCTTCCTTCACGTTGACGACCCACTGCGGGTCGAGGCGTACGCCCGCATGTTGGAGGATGACGCTCCTTCGTACAGCCAGCTCGACGAGCAGGGACAGTCCTACGCCCGGATGTTCTTCTTTCAGCTCTGGCCCACCGGAGGAATCACCCGCAAAGGCTTCAAGGATTACGACGCTGGATTCGCAACACTCCGAGATCAGCACGCCGTACGCAGTGAGCTGCGCCAGGTGCTTGAGTACAACCTCGCCCATACCGACCACATCCCGATCCCTCTGCTGGGCTTCGGCGAGCAAAGTGGCGTCCCACTGACCGTGCACGCCTCCTACAGCAGGGAAGAGATCCTCCCCGCCCTCGGGCAGTCGTACATCGGCGGCTTCATGCCGGGCGACTTCCGCGAAGGCGTGAAGTGGTGCGAGTCAGCGAAGACCGACGCCTTGCTGATCACCCTGGACAAGGATGAGAAGGACTTCTCTCCCCAGACCCGCTACCACGACTACGCATTGAGCGAGACCCTCTTCCATTGGGAGTCACAGAACCAGACCTCGGACACGTCCGCCACAGGACGGCGCTACCAACACCATGCAGCCGAGGGCAGCCACGTGCTGCTGTTCGTCCGCCGCTACAAGAGCACCGACATCGGTAGCGCCCAACCGTGGATGCTGCTCGGCCCGGCTGAATACGTCGAGCACAAGGGAAGCAAGCCGATGGCGATTACGTGGAAGTTGACGCACGAAATCCCGGCGGATGTGTGGACGTACTCAGCCATTGCTGCCGGTTGAACCTCACCCCTTATTGCCTGTCCGCTCCACTTCCGCCTCAAAATGCGTCTGGGCGCGATCGAGGGCTTCATCGGCATCAAGACCATGCACGCGAAGCCAGTGGAGGAGGTCAGCGATGACGTTGATCGCCGACTCTTGCGCTACAGCCACGCTCAGCGCGCTTGGGCTCAAATCGCCGGACAGCTTCGCTGCGCCGTAGAGACCTAGCATCGCCCCTGCTCTCGCCACAGGCGCGCCGCCACTGTGGCCATTGGGCGAGTTCAGGCCGGTGGCCAGCTCGCACCAGGTGACCTTTCGATCGGGATGGAGTTGGACACCCCAGCGGTCGGCGGTGGCATCGACGAGAGCCATGCCTCGCCCGCCTTCGGAGTCGGCTCCCGCCTGAATGAGGGTCGGCAGGGCACGAGTATCGGGGTCCTGGACCTCGATACGCAGGTGGGTGCCGTTCATGGAAACGGCGAGCGTGGTCGGGGTACCGGCACCCACGTGCGTGATGACGTTGGAAACCAGCTCGGTGACACACAGTTGCGCCGCCTCACTGATCTCGTGCAGGCCCCAGAGCCCCAGGTGGAGCCGCATCATGCGACGCAGAGCTGACACCTCCCTCGGTTCCGCTACGAAGGGGATGTCCCACGGCTTCCTCTGCACACAACCCGCACAGCCCATGCCTCAAGTCCTCTCCTCGTAGGTCGACTTGCTCTCTGCAATCGACTCCATACTGAGAGTTGCACTGGAACTCTCAAAATGGAACTCTCATCTCTCGAATGAGAAGAGCGATCAGGAGCACGATCACGATTCGCGCGCCCCGGCGCACGCTGGCTTGCTGTCACGCTCGGGCAAGCAGCACGATCTGAGAGATCAACACGAAAGGTGTGGGACATGGCAGTTGGACCCACCACGCGCAGGCGCCAACTTGGCGCCGATTTGCGCCGCCTCCGTGAACACAAGGGCTTGACCCTGGAAGAGGCGGGTGCACGCGTTGGCATCTCAAAGGCGACGCTCAGCCGCTACGAGACCAAGGAAGGATCAGTCAAGTGGCCCGCCATTGACGCACTATGCCGCGAGTACGAAGCGTCCGACGAAGAACGTCTCGCGCTCGTCGAACTCGCCAAGGGCGCCAAAATCCAAGGCTGGTGGAGGTCGCTCGCCGACCCCATCCCCGAGTCCATGAACCTGATGCTCACGCTCGAGGACGAAGTGGTGCGCGAAGACCACTACGCCTGCATGTACATCCCTGGCCTCCTTCAGACCCGCGCCTACGCCGAGGCCGTACACCGCGCCTCGGAGATGCAGTGTTCCGAGAGGGAGGTGCAACACATGGTCGACATCCGCATGAAGCGACAAGAACTCCTTCAGCGGGATGAACCGCCACACATCTGGTGCGTGATCGACGAGGCGGCACTTCGTCGCAGTGTCGGCGGACGCAAGGTCATGCAGGAGCAGCTTCAGCATCTTCTGGCCGTCTCGGAACTACCCCACGTCACTACGCAAGTGCTCCCGTTCTCAACAGGGGCTCATGCTGCGGCAGTTGGCAGCTTCGCCGTCTTGCGCGGTCCTTCTCCCGAGTTGGACGTGGTGTACGTAGACATCCTCGGCGGCGGGCTCTTCATGGAGAAGCCACTGGAGTTGGGGCGCTATAGGTTGGCGTTCGAATACCTCAGCGCTCAGGCACTCGACCTCGAGACCTCTGCCACGCTCATCCACCGCATAAGCAAGGAGTCCTGATGCCCATACCGCCTGCGCCTCACTGGTTCAAGTCCTCCTACAGCGGCGGCAGTGGCACAGAATGTGTCGAGTGCGCACAAACGAGCACGGGCACCCTCGTGCGCGATTCCAAGGCCACAAACGACCCAATCCTCACAATCGGGCGCGTCGCTTGGCAGAGCTTTGTGCTCCAACTGGGCCGACAAGCTTGGGAAGACGAACCATCAACGTGAGGTTCGAGTCGCACATCACCCAACGGCGAGCGCCTTGGAAGACCCCAGGAACCCCTGACCCGGATGCTGCCAACACCGCCCAGGTGCCCCGGCATGGGTGTGGCGGCGGTGCGATGTCGGAGACGGAGCCATGCAGGGTGGCCGCCAAGTCGGCACCGTGGCGTGGGTCGTCGAAGGCGATGCACTTATGGACGACAACCTGAGGTCGGAAAGGGCTCATGGTGTCTTCGCGGTGCACGTAGGCTCTGGACGCGCGCGGCCGATGGGGAGCGCGTCGCGCCTGTGCTTGAGGGGTTCGATGGACGGAGTGTTCTGCTGTGTCGCAAGCTCATGAGCAAGAAGTCCTGGCCCGGATCGGTAAGGGGCTTGTCTATACCGAGTCGGAAGCAGCCTTCCAAGCTCCTCAACGCCGCACAGAGCAGATCTTCGAGTACAACCACACCCCACCGAGCGAAACGGAAAGGCGTCGATCGCTGCTCGTTGCGATCTTCGGATCAGTCGGAGAACGCACGGTGCTGCTGCCGCCGTTTCACGCCGGGTTCGGAAGCAACGTCTACATCGGTGACGACTTCTTCGGAAACGTGAACCTCACGTTCGTCGACGACGTGGACATCCGTATAGGCAACGGTGTCTTGATCGCGCCCAGCGTGACACTGACCACGACGGGACACCCGGTGCATCCCTCGCGGCGCGTGGACTACGGGCGGTTCTCGGAACCGATCGTGATCGAGGACAAGGTTTGGATCGGCAGCAACGTGGTCGTCCTCCCAGGCGTCCGTATCGGATACGGATCGGTCATCGGCGCCGGCAGCGTCGTCAGCCGCAGCATTCCCCCCATGACCGTCGCGGTCGGAACTCCTTGCCGTGTGCTGCGCCCCATCACGGACGAAGATCTCACCACACGTACTGCCGGGCGTTAGCCTCGCGCTCTCGCGAGATGGTGACTCGGGAGACGGAAGGGTCGCGTCTCAGGTGAGGACTTCCTCCTCGGGCCAGGCCGGTCAGCGGGCAGCGACTCGGGCGTCTTTGCCGACATCTGCCGCACGCTGGGGTCGGCGGGGCGCAGCGTGTTCGGCGGCCGGTGCTTCTTTGGGCTGGACAGTCGGAGCCCGTCGACAGCGCGGTCGGGAGGGGATCGGTGAGGAACAGATGATCATGCTGCGCACTGTGGGCGAAGGCTCCCGGCCGGGGTCAGCAGAACTGATCTTGTGTGTCCGGGCGGCGATACGCTGAGCCGCCGCAGCTCGGGGAGGGGAAGCAGCAGCAATGAGGAACGACCGGTACTGGACACCCGGCCGTAAGACGATCGCCACCGCAGCTGTCGCACTCGCCGCGTCGGCGGTGGGCTTCTCCGTCGCCGCCCAGGACGACGCCCCCTCCGTGGACGTCCATGTCGCCCGCCAGGCGGAGCGGGCCGAACTGATCCGCATGTGGGATGACTTGCTGGCGAAGGACGGCGAGGAACTGCCCGACACCTCCACCATGAGCACCGAGGAGATCAGGGTGGCGTGGGGGCGGGAGTATGCCGAGCATGCCGACGCCTCGAACGACGACATGGGTGTCGACCTGTGCTCCGGCTGGACAGTCCTTTACGACCTGCGCTGCTGGTAGACGCCCGGTAGCACCACCGAGGCATACATGCGTGCACATGTGTGGCATGTGCACGCATGAGACTGAAAGAGAGAGATGAACCTCAAGCGCATAGCCGTCACCGCGGCATGTACCTCCGCCCTCCTGGGCGGCCTGCTGGCCTCCGCCGCCGTCGCGCAGGGGCAGAGCAAGGCGAACCCCGGTGTCGCCGTCGACACCGACACCCCTTCGGCGCAGGAAGTGGCGGAGTTCTGGACCCCGGAGCGGACCCGGGAAGCTACCGACGGGCGATGATGTTACTGGCCTCGGCTGGCGGGAACCGCGTGCCCGTGGTGCGGATGACCCTTACCGGGTACGTGGGGGGACAGTGAGGGTGGGGGTGTAGTAGCCGGGTGGTGTGTTCTCACCGACAGGCGCGCCGTCGGCCTCCACCCAGGCATGGGCGCGGAATGGTGCGGTGCGCACTCCGGTGCACCAGGTGGGCCAGGTGCCGCCCAGACGGCACAGCAGGGCGGTGGCGAGAGAGCGTTGCAGACAGCCCTGCCCCGCGCAGCGGGTGCTGACGGCGACGACGGCGTCGCGGGCGGCCTGCGCCTGGGTGACGGTCGCCGGCACGGCGCCCAAGCGGGCCAGGCGCAGGGCGGCGCGGATCCGGCGGGGTGGCAGAGCGGTCAGGACACGGGCGACGGCGACGGCGACGTGGGTGGCCAAGCGTCGGCGTACGGGCAGCTGGCCCTGTGTTTCGAGGGCGGCCGGGGTGCTCATTCGGTGGCCAGCTTCTTCTTCCGCAGGGTCTCCAGCAGTACGGCCACATCGGCCTGGGCCCGATCGGCGTCGATGCCGTAGCTCTCGCGCAGCACCTCGGCGGCGCGCTCCCGGCTCGCTCCGGACATCAAGGTGTGCAGGACGAGCGCGCCGGTGGGGTTGAGCTGGAAGTAGCGTCCGCGTCGCTGGTCGAACAGCACGGTGCCGTGCTCGGTGGCGGTTTCGGTCACGTCGGGTTTCAGGGAGAAAGTCACGGTGCTCCTTCGGCGGCGGGAACGGACCGAGGTCGAGATCGCGCGGATGCGGAGAGCGAGCGCAGCCACACCTCGCAGGCGAGGGTGGGTTCCAGCATCATCAGTGGCTTGGTGGTGGGGTGGGTGGCGCGCAGCGCCGTGCGTACGGCCGCGTCGTCGACGAGACCTCGTCGGCCCAGTTCGGAGCCGTCGAACAGGTCCAGCAGCGTTGTGCGGTGGCGACGCAGGCCGTCGAAGGTGTCCTCGTCGTAAGCGCCCTTGGTGGACCGGCTCAGCAGGTCCGCCGGCACCAGACCCTGCATTGCCTCGGCCAGCAGCGGCTTGAAGCGATCAGGCGTGCCGCGCTCATGCGGCCGTACCGCGAGCGCTGCCTCGATCACCTGGTCGTCGAGGTACGGCGCCTCCAGGTACGCCCCCCGTATCGCCATGATCCGCGCGGCGTAGCGCACCATGGCGCCGCACTGGCGCACGGACTGCAAAGTGGCGTGACCACCGCGTTCGTTGGCCAGCGGCTCGGGACACTGCTCCGCCGCCTCGGTCAGCATCCTCCGCGCCGTCTCCATTGCCTGCCAACTCGCCCAGCGCGGCATCCGCGGCGGAGTCGTCCAGCTCAGCCGCGGCTCGAACGGTGAGGGCAGGGGCGCGCGCAACTGCTTCGCACCGTGGGCCAGGTCCTCGGGGAAGGTGCGGGTGTCGGCCAGGCCACGCCAGGTGGCGGCGGTCGGCCAGCGTCGCAGCGCCCGCCATCCGCGCACATGACGGATCGCGGTCCATGGCCGGGAGCGGGCCAGGGTGTGTACGTATGCCGGCATGGGATGGAACAGTTCGTCTCCGCCGTGCCCGCACAGATGCATGCGGGAGCCGTGCGCGGTGATCCGGGCACACACATCCTGGAACCGGGCACCGGCCCGTACCCAGTACGGCGGCTCCGCGGCCAAGGCGATCGCCGACCCGGTATCCAGGCCGGCGAACATGGTGGGCGAGCGGTCGTACTCCAGCAGCAGATGCTCCGCCTCCGGCAGCCGCTGCGTGATCCGCTGTGCCCACAGCGCGTCGTCACCGCCAGGGTCAAGCTGCGGTGTGCGCACGGTCAGTAGGCGCGCCCGGGTGTCCGTGCCCGCGGCAAGATGGGTCACGGTACCGGAATCCATCCCGCCGGAGAGGTCGGTACTGACCGTCCCGTCGGCGGCGGCGACCCGGGCGCGCACCGCCCCCGCCAGCGCCTCCCGCACCGTGACGGCGCCTTGCCGCAACGACAGAACCGGCTCGGGGGCGGACCACCAACGCGCCGTACGTGTGTCCCCATCGGGCTCCAGATACAGGCAGTGGTCCGGGGACAACTGCTCAATACCGCGCCACGCCGGCCGCTCACTCAGCGGATACGGGGCCGCAAAAGCGAGCATGCGCAGGGCGAGGATGTCCTCATCGATGTCCGCACCGGTCAGCTCGGCGAGCCAGTCGGGCCGGTCGGACGCAACCGTGACACCGGCGAACCGGGTATGGAACACGGCCCGTAGCCCCGATGCGGTGCCACGAACCCCGGTGCAGCCCGCGACCGAGACCGCCATATGAGCACTCCCTGCCAGGCCGCGGAAGCGCGTGGCCAGGTCGGGCGCCTTGCCCAGCCGAGCGGCCAGCTCTTTGAGCTCACCGGTGGTGGCCGGGCAGAATCCGGCCACCACCACCCGTGTCTGCCCGGCCTCGACCACCCTTAGGGCGTCGGCCTGCCAGCGGCCCACCACCCATGGACGCCCTGAGGCATGAGCAATCACCCGCACTCCCGGAAGGGCACACACGGCGCGAGCAGCAGCGCGGGCGCAGTCACCGTCGGGCAGGACCAGGAACATCGACTCGGCAGACACGGGTCTTTCCACTTGTCAGAAGCTGAGGAGGTTGTAGCTCTCGGGATTTTGGCCGCCAGCGCCGAGCGTGAGGTCGTCGAAGTCGCCGACCTCCACCAGCTCCGGGGCCACGTAGTCCGTCACTGCCGCCTCATGCTCTTCCATTTTGTGCTCCTATCACTCAAATCTGACGCATCGGATGAAGACGTCGAGTCAGTTATGCACCCTGCGAGCATGATTAAACACACACAGTGACAGGCGCCTGGTGGTACACCGCGAACGAGCGTGCACCAGCGCGCCGCCCCGGAACGCTGTGTGCACTACCGCCGCACCCCTGCCGACCGCTAGGGATGAGGTGCAGGAATCACCGAATCCGGCACCTACCGGCCGCTAGGTCGGTGGGTGCCGCACGCACCTAAGCTGGAGAGACCCTGATGCCGCTCGGCACCGCCCCTCGCGACACCCAAACCCGTATCACCCAGGCCATCGCACGAACTCGCGCCGTCGCTCGCAGCCTCCCTGACACAGCACAAGACCCGGCCGAAGACCTGACGGCCATCACATTGCTCCACCACCTCAAAGCCATCCCGATCGTCCTGACCTGCGACGATCTGCTGATTCGTCTCGGCAGCCCCAGCCGCGCCGTGAACGTACTGCGCCCCGCTCTCCACCACCTGGAGGCCCTCGTCTACCGCGCCGACCTCGCCTTCGAACACCATCAACGCGGCGGCCCCCCTCCCGCCAGCACATGGCGTGCCGGCATCACCGCGGTCATGGCCGCCTACGGTCTCGCCGACGACCCGGACCTGACCGCCGAACTCGACACCCTCGACGCGTACTCCCTGCAGGAGACACGCATCATTCAGGGCACCGAGCCAGTGGACACCGACGCCCTGCACGCCACCTGCTACAGCCGCTCCTCCCACATCCGACTGCTGCTCCGCTTCGGCCTCCACCTTGCCGACCTCCCCGTGAACGAGGAATTCCTGCACCTGGCCCGGCATGTCTTCGCCCGGGACGAGGTGGTTGCCGACTGCGTAAGCTTCGAGGACGACGTGGCCGACGACTCGTTCAACACCCTCCGACTCCAGGTCCGCCTGCACGGCGTGGACGGTGCTGCTGAAGCACAAGAGGCCCTGTACGCACGCATCCTGCGCGATCTGGACGCCGACCTGGCCCAGGCCCGGCGCACCGCACTGCTGGCCTTCGCCAATGCCTTTCTCCCCCGCCCCCTCGCGGGCAAGGCCAACCGGTACAGGCCGACACCGCGCATCCCTGCCGTGCGCCGTCTCCAGCCACTCCCCCTGCTCCGCCTCCATGTGCGGCATCAGGCCCGCACCAGCAAGCGCCTCAAGCCCGTCCCTGTCCCGACCCCTGGCAACACATAGAGCCACGCCAGGTGAGGCCCGCGAGGCGAACAGCCATCTCGCCTTCGGCCACGGCATCCACTACTGCCTGGGCGCACCACTGGCCCGGGTCGAGGCTCGTATCGTGTTCAGCACTCTGCTCGAGCGATACCCGCGACTGCGACTGGCGGTGCCCGCGGAGGAACTGACGCGTATACCCGGATGGCTCATGAACGGCGTGTCCACGCTGCCTGTACATCTGCACTGAAGCGGTGACTGTTCGTCCTCTGGCGAGCCGGCGCGAGCGACACACAGATGACGACGTGATGTCGTCGTCGGCACCGTCCAGGTAGGCGGCCAGCCGCTGGTGGTCGGCTTAAGCCCGTCCCCCGTCCCCCGGACTCCGAAAACGGCGGACGTGCTCGTCAGCATGCGACCATGGCTGTGAGCCGTCAATACCGAAAGATTTGACCTCTGATGCACGACCCATCCCTCCCCTTCCCCGGTCCCGAGCCCGTCCCCTCCCCCAGACCTCCCTCCGGCCCCGCTCAGGACGCCGTCTACGGAGAGATCCGCATCCGCCTGGACGCCGAGGACGGCACGCTAACGGTCGAAGGGGAGGAGATTCCACGGGCCGAACTGCGCCGCCTTGCGGGGGCGAAGGTCAACGAACACGTCCCCATCGGGACACGGGACGCCGACCGGCTGGTGCTGACCGTGGCCGGTGAGGACGCCCGCATCACGCCAGCCAGGGGACGGATCTCGCGCCGCTCCTACCGCGTGGACGTGGCGTACGGCGGTGCCGCCTACCGCCTGGTGCCATGTTCCCCGGCCGACAGCAAGCTGCGGAAGGACAGGCGCCGGATCGGGGTACTGACCTCGCGTGGCGACGGCTCGGCGGAAGCCGAGTGGAAGCGCGGCGGGAAGGTGCTGCCACAGGACGCGGCGATCGGCTACGCCCTTGCGGCCGCCTTCGGCACGGGAGCGCAATCCACCCTGGACTGGCTCCTGGACGCCGTCGACGCACTCCTGTCCCACTAATGCCGGGGCGGCATGCCGCCCCGGCAGGGCGGGTGGGGTTCTGTCAGGTGCAGATCTTGCCGGCGGGTGGGAGCTGGCCTTGTGCCAGATAGCGGTCCACGGCGGTGTCGACGCAGGTGCTGCCGCGTTGGTAAGCGGCGTGCCCGTCGGCGTCGTAGGTGAGCAGGCGGCTGGAGGAGAGCTGGCGGGCGAGCGCCTTGGCCCAGGGGTATGGGGTGGCAGGATCGCGAGTGGTGCCGACGATCAGGATGGGAGCGGCACCTGGCGCGGTGAGGGTATGCGCGGGCTGGGTCGGCGGGACGGGCCAGTGGGTGCACTGCATGAGTTGGGTCGCATAGTCCTTGCCGAACTGGGGCGAGGCGCGCAGGAACTGCGGCAGCGCCGCCTGGACCTGCGCGGAGGTGAACCGCGGAGCGAAGGGGGAGCTCAAGCAGCTGATGGCGACGAATGCGTCGGTGGCATTGCTGGAGGTGTCGTCTGCGGCGCCGAGGAGTTGCTGCAGCGCGATGGTGTCACCGGTCAGCACTCCCCGGAGCGCGGCGCGCAGCAGCTCCCAACCGGGCGCCATCAGCGCCGTCGTGACCGCGTTGAAGAGGTCGTCCCCTGCGATGGAGATGTCCTTGCCCTGCCGGAGGGGGGTGCGGTCCAGGGAGTGCCGAAGCGTGTCCAGTCTGCGGCTGATCTCCTTGACGGAGTGGCCCAGCGGGCAATCGGTGCGGGCGGCGCAGTCGGTGGCGAAGGACTCCCAGGCCGCCTGGAAGCCGGCCGCGGTCTGCAGGAAGTTTCGGTACCCGTCGATGGTGGGGTCGACGGCACCGTCAAGCACCATCCGGCCCACCCGGGACGGGAAGAGATCGGCGTAGGTCGCGCCCAGGTAGGTGCCGTAGGAGAAGCCGACGTAGTGCAACCGGTCATCGCCCAGAAGCGCACGAAGCACGTCCATGTCCCGGGCCGCATCCAGGGTGCCGACATGAGGAAGCAGCCGCCCGGCGTGCCGGGCGCACGCGTTGGTGAACTGCCCGTATACCGCGTCATAGGCGGCGATCTCCGCCGAGTCGGCCGACACGTGGCGGCCGACCCCCGCGGGGGTCGTGGGCGTGTTGATCTCGCAGTCCACCGGGGTGCTGTACTGCACGCCGCGTGGGTCCATCGCGACCAGGTCGTAGTCGGCTCGCACGGACGGGGAGAAGAGGTCGGCTTGGCCGCCCACCAAGTAGTCGATCGCGGACGCTCCGGGGCCGCCGGGATTGAACAACAGCGAGCCGATCCGTGCGCCGTTGCCGGTGGCCTTCTTCCGGATGGCCCGCAGGAGAAGGTCGCCTGCATCCGGATGGGCGTAGTCCAACGGCGCCTTCAGGGTGGTGCACTGGAACGAAGGGGAGCCAGGGCAGGGCTCCCACAGGAGCTTCTGCTGGTAGTAGCGCCGCAGTTCTGGCGGGGTGGCCGCGTCTGTGGCGGTGCCGTCCATCCTGGCCAGCCGCGTCTCGGCGGGGCCTGCTCCGGGCCAGGCGGCGGGGGCGGTCAGCAGCAGCCCGCAGGCACCCAGCAGTGCCACCCGGCTGCGCAGCCTCCGCCTGGGTATTCGGTCAACGTCGGGTGTGCGGTCAGTGTCTCGTACAGCGGTCATCGCCATGCCTTCCTCGTGCGCCCACGCGTCCGGGCCCGCCGGATGAGGCTTCACGACGGGCCCGAGGTCACCCGGTGCCCGGACGGTTACGGGCAGTTCCCGACCGCCGAGCCCCGGTGGGGCCTGTCGCGGGGGCTCGCCATCCACTGCGCTGCGCCCCGCGATCAGACCATCACAGACTGTGCTCAATGGGTGGCCCGAGTAGGCCGAATGGGTGAACCGCGTCGAGTGCGTGCGTCACAGGTCTGATCAGGGGAGGTGTCGGTTCCGCCGCGTCCGACGTCCGATGTGCGCCAGGTCTCATCCGCGGGGCTGTTACGCCGGAGGGGCGTCCGGTGTCTTTATGCCGAGTCCATAAGACCTAGGGAGACATGATGAACGGGAACGTCGAGGTAGTCGTGATCGGCGGCGGATACGGGGGCGTGACGGCGGCCAACAAGCTGGCCCGTCGCGACGGCGTGTCGGTGACCGTGATCAATCCGCGTCCCGAGTTCGTCGAGCGGATCCGCCTGCACCAGCT
>NZ_JBEZLR010000038.1:0-80852 GCF_040652275.1 Streptomyces sp. NPDC048275 | reverse complement strand
CTCTCGGCTTCGCTCGAGCGGGGGGACCCCCATCGCGTCGACGCCCTCCTCCGCCTTGCAGCTCGACGCACCAGACCCCGCTCACCTGCGCCGACGAGGCACCACTGCTTCCCTCCGACTTGATCCGCCGGACAGGCCCTAGGCCGGGCTACCGCTCCGCCGCCAGAGCCGCGGCGAAATCCGCCAGCCGTGTGAAGTCGCCCTCGCGCAGGCCCAGCCGGGGACTGACGAAATGGAGCAGGGCGGGCGTGGGATGGCGAGCGGCCACGTACGCGTAGTCGGCCGGGCTCAGCTCGTCGTCCACCCAGGCGAAGGGGCGGCCCCGCGCGTATGCCACGATCCGCTCCGTCTTCCAGTGCACCCCGTCGGGCCGGTCGGCGAACAGGGCGCCCGTGAAGTCGACGTACGGCAGCTCGGGGAGGCCGATGACGGGGGCGATATGGACGTTCGCGGCGTCCATCCAGGTGCTGGCCCAGCACAGGTCGTAGCCGAGGTCGAGGAGGGCCCGGCCATGGTCGGGGTGGAGCCAGACGCGCAGGGGCCTGCCGGGGTCCACGGTCACCCGGATCGTCGTGTAGCCCTCGGGCCGACGCTCCGGTTGGGCCGCGTACGGGTTGAGGGGGCCGTCGACGTCGAGGAACAGCAGCGGTCGGCTCACGAGGCCACCGTAAGCGAGGCCGGGCGGCGAGACCGGGAAAATTGTTTCCGGGCCGGGGCATAGCGGCAGGTGGGCGCGCGCGTCACAGGGGGCACAGGGGCGGGTCACCCGGGCCGCCGGGGAAGAGAAGGTGACGATGGATGCCGAAGCGCAGGACAGTTTCCGCGAGTTCGTGGCGAACCGGTCGTCCGCGCTGCTGAAGACCGCGGTGCTGCTGAGCGGCGGCGACCGGTATGCCGCCGAGGACCTGCTGCAGAACGCGCTGATCAAGGCGGCGGGCCGCTGGCACCGCATCGACGAGCCCGAGGCCTACGTACGGCAGATCCTCTACCGGCAGCAGGTCAGCCTCTGGCGGCTGAAGTGGCCGAGACGCGAACGGAGCGTCGCCGAACCGCCGGAGACCGGTACGGACGCGGACACCTCGTCCGCCGCCGAGCTGCGCCTGCTGATGCGTGGCGCGCTGTCCCGGCTCACCGCACGCCAGCGCACCGTACTCGTTCTGCGCTACTTCGAAGACCTGCCCGAGGCCGACGTGGCCCGGCTGCTGGGCTGCTCGGTGGGCACCGTACGGTCCACCACCCACCGCTCCCTCGCCCGGCTGCGCACCCTCGCGCCCGAACTCGCCGCCCTCGGGCCGGCCGAGGCCGAGCAGCCGCAGCCGTCCCGTGACTACTCGCCCGTGGAGGTGCGTTCGTGAACGTCGAGGAACTCATGCGTGACTCGCTCCGGGAGCAGGCCGCCGAACAGGCCCCGGCGGGACCGGGCTTCGCCGACCGGGTGCTCACCGCCCGGCGGCGCCGCCGTACCCGCACGCTCGCGTCCGTCGCCGCGGCCACCGCCGCCGTGGTCGCCATCGCCGTCGCCGTGCCGCTGCTGGACTCCGGCAAGGACGACGTGCGGCCCGCGGGGGTGACGCAGCAGGGCGGGATCAGCGCCGACCCCGACCGGTCCCAGCCGCGCGACATGATCGCGGCCGGACGGCAGGTGCTCGCCGCGTACTACACGGCGAAGGCCGTGCCGCAGACGAAGGACACGTCGACCTTCCAGCGGACGTACTGGCTGCTCGACCCCAAGACCGGCAAGTACAAGAAGGACACCCGCTGGTCCTACGTCGCCGTCGCACCCGGCCTCAAGACCGCCGCTGTGCTGGAACGAACCCTGCCCGCCCAGCGGATCGGGCTGCTCGACCTCGCGACGGGGGAGGTCGAGCGGTGGATCCCGGCCGGGCGGGGGGTCGGCGCGCTCGCGTTCTCGAGTGACGGGCGCCGGCTGGTCGCGACGACGTACGACGAGGATCCCGATGGGCTTGTTCCGGTCGAGAACGGCGACACCGGTGCGATGTCGTGGATGGCGCCGTACGGGTCGAGCCGGACCGGTTTCTTCGTCCTCGACCTGGCCGGCAACAGCGGTTACGCCTGGTGGAGGGTGGCGAACGACCGCCATGTCATTGGCCGCGCGGACTTCGCCTTCACCCGCGACGGCAAGCACCTGTTCGCAAGGGTCACCGGGGAGAAGGACGGCATGGAGCGCTTCTACGACCTGTCGGGCAAGGAGGTCGACCCGCCCGCGGAGGAGAAGTACCTGCGGTGGGACGTTCCCGCGCGGCTGTCCCCGGACGGCAGGCTGGCCGCCCTCGGCCTGATTCACGAGGTCGACGCCGGCAAGACGTACTCCGCCAAGTCGTACTCCTCGATCCGCGATCCCCGTACGGGCAAGAAGATCACCATGGTCCGCGGCGGTCATCTGCTCGCCTGGGCCGACAACAAGCGGCTCATCGCCTGGGAGCGGACCACCGCGTTCGACGAGCAGCCGTTCCGGGACCGGCTCGTGCTGGTCACGATCGGCAGCGACAAGGTTGTGCCGCTGAGTGGCAGCCGTGCCCAGAACCTCGAAGAGCCGGCGTGGGAGCCGGTCTTCGCCGAGCGCTGATCAGCCGGCCGTGAACTCCTCGTACGCCGCCCGCAGCTCGTCGACCGCCTCGCGGCCGGCGGGCCGCAGCGGTGCGCGGACCGGGCCCGCGGGCAGGCCCAGTTCGGCCAGGAGCCCCTTGGCGGTGACGGTGCCGGGCAGGCCCGCCGACATCATCAACTCGATGAGCGGTGTGGCCCGTTGCTGGAGGCGGGCGGACACGGGGGTGTCGCCCGCCTCGAACGCATCCAGGATCGCCCGGAGTTGAGCCGGGACCACGTTCGCGACCGTGCTGACGTAACCGGCGGCGCCCACCGCGTACAGCGCGAGAATGTGCTCGTCGCAGCCCGCGTAGTACGCCAAGTCCGTGCGGGAGAGGACCTTCTGGGTGCCGAGGAAGTCATAGGAGCAGTCCTTGACCGCCACGATCCTGGGGTGCTCGGCGAGCCGGATCATGGTCTCCGGCTCGATGCGCGTGCCGGTGCGGCCCGGGATGTCGTACAGCGCGAGCGGCAGCCCGCAGGCGTTCGCGATCTCCCGGAAGTGTGCCTCGACCGCGTCCTGCGGGGGCCTGCTGTAGTACGGCGTGACGACCAACAGGCCGTCCGCGCCCGCCTTTTCGGCCTCCAGGGCCAGTTCGACGGTGTGCCGTGTGTCGGCGGTGCCGACGCCCGCGACGATCCGGGTCCGGTCGCCGACCGCCTCGCGGACGGCGCGCACGAGGGCGGACTTCTCGGCGTCCGTCGTGGTCGGCGACTCGCCCGTCGTTCCGGACAGCACCAGCCCGTCGCAGCCCTCGGACACCAGTCGGTCGGCGAGCCGCTGCGCGCCGTCGAGGTCCAGCGCGCCCTCCTCGGTGAACGGCGTGATCATCGCGCAGAGGGCGCGGCCGAAGGGCGGGGTACCGGTGTCTGAGGTCGTCATACGAGTAGTGTCGACACCCTCACTGTGAAGCTCCACTTAATTCTTCTACGAGGTTAAGGGTAGGGACGCTACGAGGTGGGGCCTGCGGAGGCCCTGGTGCCAAGAGGGCCCCTCATGCGTCACCATGGCGAGGACGGTAGTCGTCGGCAGATCGCGGGAGGCGTCATGAGGCTGGGCAAGGCACTCGCCACCGGAGTCGCGGAAGAGCAGGCTCACGCGCACGAAGAGGATCTCCAGCTTCCTGAGGAAGTTGAGGAGTGGGAAGCGTCCGTGCCCGAAGAGGTCCCGGTCGCCCGATGAGGCTGCGGCTCCCCGAGGAACGCCCGACGGAGCCGCCGACCGGATACAAGATCGCCCACCCGGTGCTGTCCCAGGACGGCACCCGGGCCGGGTTCACCGGCGTTTCGCTGGGCGGCGCGCAGCCGTACGGAGTGCTGGACGAGGCCCGCTGTGTCTACGGGCTGCGGCACCGGGTGCCGCACCGCCGCTGCGACTGCGGCTTCCACTGCGTGCACGAGCGTGCCACGGCGGAGGCGATGCTGTGCACCGCCGAGTACCGGGCGGCCGCCCTCCTGGAGGTCTCCGTCCTCGGCGCCTACATCCGTTTCGAGCAGGGCTTCCGGTACGCCCGCCAGCGCGTGCGGAGCGCGACGCTCGGCCCGTGCGAGTGCGGCGCCGTCGCCGCCGCACTCGCGGACGCGGGCTGGGGGCGGCCCGGCTGGCGCGGCCTGGCGGCGGCCTGCGCGGGATGCGTACGCGGTCGTACGTCCTTGTCGCTCGCTTCCTTCGCGCGGCTGGCGGGGGAGGGGCTGCGAGCCCGTGCCGGGAGCGGTGTCGTGATCCCGCCGGTCGACCTCGGAGTGTCCGAACTGATCGCCGAGGCAGCCCTGTTGCAGGCCCGGCTCGACTGGTTCCAGACCCGGTTGGCACGCCTGGACGGGCAAGGGGGGCCGGGGTAGCGGGGTCGGATTCGCCGTCCGTCCGTGGACGCATGGTCGAGGTCGGAGGGCGGCCGGTACGCGCGGTGCGTGCCGTGCCGGCCGACGAAGACCGCCATGAGCCGTCGTACCGCACCCCGAACCCGCCGATCCCCGTACGCAGGCAGGCGAAGAGCCCGGCCCCCCGGACGACGGGGCCGGGCTCTTCGCGTCACAGGGCTACGGCCTGAACCGCAGCACCTGCGGGTCGTGGTCGCTGATCTGGTCGGAGAACTCCGAGTTGATGTGCACGCTGTCGTAGTCGAAGTCGCAGTCGCAGTCCTCGCGAATCGACGGGCTGATCAGGATCTGGTCGAGAACCTGGCTGTTGCCCTGGTAGTCGTACGTGTACCGCTCGCTCTTCGGCAGCGACTTGATCGCCGGCCACAGCTCGCCGTCACCTTCGAGGATCTTGGCGGTACCCGAGAACTCGAAGTCGTTGATGTCGCCGAGCGTGATGACGTCGGCGTTCTTCTGCGTCTTCAGGATGTCGTCGACGAAGGAGTTGATCGCCGTCGCCTGCAGGTGACGCTGGGTCTCCGAGCTGCGCGACGGGGGCTGGTACTGCGCCGTCAGTCCCTGGTCGCCGCCCTTCGAGTTGAGGTGGTTGGCGATCACGAAGACCGTCTTGCCGCGGAAGACGAACTCGCCGGCCAGCGGCTTGCGGCTGTTGGCCCACGCGGTGTTCGCCGGGTCGATCCGGCCCGGCGAGGCCGTCAGCGCCGCCTTGCCGCGCACCTTGGTGACACCGACGGCCGTCGTCGCGTCGCCGCCCGCGCGGTCGGTGAACGAGACCCGCTCAGGGTTGAAGAGGAAGACCTGACGGATGTTGCCGCCGGGCTCGCCGCCGTCGGCGTTGTCGACCGGGTCGATGGAACGCCAGTCGTACGTCGGGCCGCCCGCGGCCACGATCGCGTCGATCAGCTCCTGCACCGTCTGGTCGGCGGCGACCGTGCCGTTGTTCGTCGCGCCGTTGTTGTCCTGGATCTCCTCCAGGGACAGGATGTCGGGCGACTGAAGGTTGCTCACGATCGCGGACGCGTGGGCGGCGAACGTGGCGTCGCCCGGGTCCAGGTTCTCGACGTTGTACGTCGCCACGGCCAGCTCGCCGCGCGCCTGCTTGCGGGTCGTCTCGCGCTCCAGACCGCCCTTCTCCAGGGTGCCGATCTGGTTCGCGACGAGCGTGTAGCCGCCGAACTGGTTGTAGTCCAGCGGGCCGGCCGTGGTGCCCTTGAGCTCGTCACCGACGTTCGCGGTCGGGAAGTCCGCGACCGCGCCGAGGGACTGGATCTGCAGCCGGCCGGTGTTCTGCGAGGTGTACGAGCCGTACACCGTGCCGCCGCGGCGGTTGGTGTTCTCGTGCGGCTTCACCGTGACCCACAGCTCGGTGTACGGATCGGTGGCGCCGACCACGCGGGTGTCGGCGACCTGGACGTTCATGCCCTCCAGGGACTCGTAGTAGTCCAGCGCGTACTTCTTCGGCTCCAGGGTGAGACCGTTGATCGAGCCGCTCGCGGCGGTGTCACCGGCCGGGGTGTAGGTGCTCGGCACGGAACGGCTGTTGACGACGGTGGCCGCGGGGACCGTGTTGCCGGACGACAGCACCGTCACCGTCGGCCTGACGATCTCCGTCAGCGCCTGGTTGCCGCTGGAGGCGCCGCCCGGCACATACTCCGAGACCGTTCCGGAGACGGTGACCGAGTCACCGACGGCGACCTTCGGCGCGGAGCTGGTGAAGACGAAGACGCCCTCACTGGTGGCCGGGTTGTCGTCCGGGGCGAGATCCTGGATCCAGAAGCCCCTGGACGATCCGTAGGTGCGCACGCCCGTGACGATGCCCGCCACGTCCGTGACCGCCTGGCCCGCGAGCGGGGACGTCCGGGTGGTGCCCTGGATGTCATGAATGTGGACGGTGTCCGCGTGGGCGGGTGTGGTGAGCACCACGGCGGAGACGGTGGAACAGACCGCGGCTACGGTCAGCGCGCCGATGCGCGCGGTTCTCTTGCTCGGCAAGGGAATCCCTCCGGGGACTTACATGAGCGCCGGGACGAGGGTGGAGCAGTGGGGGGAGCGTGACCTGTGTGCGGGCCGGTGACGCGCGTAGAGGCTGAGGGGCGCGTGCCGATTCGACTTCTACGCGCGTCAATCTCGTGCGTGGGCAGGGGAGTTGTCAAGGTTTCAGAGACGTACAGAACCTGGCAGGGACATGAACCGGGCGGCATGGGTGGAAATCCGTCTAGGCTGAGTCGCCGACGCGGTTTTCCGGGGCGGCGTCCGGATCTTCGGGTCCGGGAGCGGTCTTCGGGCATGTGCTTGTTGCGTTTGCTGTTTTTGCTTTTTTTTGTCGCGTTTGTTCGGAGGAGAACCCAGCCGATGTCAGACAGCTCCCCCTTTCCGCCGGTGCGGCTGCACTCCGAAGCGGAGCTGGCGCGGGACGCGCTCGCCACGCCGCTGCTGTCCCGCGCCGCGCGACTGGCCCGCTGGGCCGGCCCGGACACACGGGTCGGACCGGGGGGCGAACTCGTCGAGGAACAGCTGGCCGGGGCGGCTCTCGAACTCGGGCTCACGGGCGACGACGCGGCGGCCTTCGCCAGTGAGGCCTGGCTGGTGGCCGTCGACACCCGGCTCGTCGAGATCGTGGACGAGGAGGAGGGCACGGTCGCCGCGGGCCCGGACCTCGCGCTGCTCACCTCCGGAGGGCCGCAGGACGTCCTCGGGGTGTGGCTCAGCGCGCTGGAGACGGTGCTGGCCGATGCGAGCGTGCCCGATCTCGATGATCTCGTCGGTGCGATGGGCGAGGGTGGGACGGTCGACGGCGGGATGGATGAGGAGATCGACTTCTCCTTGCTGGACTGGGACCCCGAGGCCGAGGCCGAGTTCCTCGACGGAGTGCTCGGCAACCTGTATCTGCTGACGGTGAGCGAGGGCGGGGCGGGTGAAGGGCCGGTGCCGCTGCCCGCCCTGGCCGCGTCGATGATCGTGCCCGATGACATGGCGGAGCCCACGAACGACGTCCTCGAGCAGGTGTCGGACGCGATGATGCGGCTCGACGATCAGTTCCGGCTGCTGGAGCCCGTCGGCCTCGTCGACTTCCAGCCGGTCGACGAGGCGTTGATGGCGGACACCGACGAGGAGCCCGCGGCTTCCCCCGACGACATGGACGTGTCGCGGTACGGGATGGTACGGCTGACACCGCTCGGCCGGTACGGGCTGCGGGCACGGCTGCTGGAAGCCGGCCTGGCCGCTCCCGCGGTGGGAGATCTGGCGGACAAGGGCGCGGACGCGCTGCTGGACCGCACCTTCACCTTCCCGCCGACCGCGGCACGGGCCGAGACGGAGGAGTGGCTCGCCCGGCGTGAACCGCTCGCCGCGGCACGGGAGTTGCTCGCAGCGGCCCGTGGTGGCGACGCCGGGGCGCCGCTTCGGCGCCTCAGTTGTCAGCAGGCGCTCAACCTCGTCGGCACGGAGGCCGAGCCCGCGCTCCGCGACGTCCTCGACGACGCCGAGCTGGGCGGACTCGCCCGAGTCTGGCTCTCCGAACACGGTGTGGCCGACGTGCCCCCGCCGTCCGAGGCGATGGTCTTCTGGCTCACCATCGACACGCTCGCCGCACAGCTCGCCGCCGAGGGCAACTCCGAGGAGTTGCAGGGGCTCGTGGAGGGCCTGGCCCAGCAGCACAGCGGTTTCTTCGCCAGGGCGTGGCGGGTCGACCACCCGGCCACACCGGACGTCCTCGAGGCGATGGGGCGACTGCATCCCGACAAGAAGGTCGCCAAGGAGGCCCGTAAGGCGGCGTTCAAGGCGCGCTCGCAGCAAGGAGGGTGAATCCGGGGCCGGGCCCGGGCATCAGGTGCGGGGTCAGGGCCGGGGTCGGGGCTGGATCCGGAGGAGGGGTAGGGGGCGCCGACGTGACCGCGAACGGCGGAGCTTCGGTGCCGTCGTGGCGGATTCATGGAACGCTGTCTCCCGAAGTCGGCCGACGTTCAACTCTCGTTCAGACGCGGGCGAGAGCGTGTGGCCGCAACGCCGTCCGCCACCCTCCACGGTCATCCTCCACCGTCACGGGAGACATGCATGTCGCTCACCCGCAGGGACTTCGCCAGTCGAACCGCGCTCACCGGTGCCGGTGTCGCCCTGGCCGGAAGTGTCGGCGCCCTGGCCACCGCCCCGAACGCCCTCGCCTCCACCGACACCGAGAGCGTGGGCGACGAGTCGGCGGACCGGCACGGCGGGGTCGGCTACGGACCGCTGATCCCCGACCCGAAGGGCCTGCTCGCGCTGCCCGCCGGATTCTCGTACCGCGTCATCACCTACAGCGGCAAGACCAAGCTGGAGTCCGGCGAGATCACGCCGTCCAACCACGACGGCACGGCCACCTTCGACGGCCCGCGCGGCGCGACGCTGCTCGTCAACAACCACGAGCTCAGCGGCGCCCGCTCCAAGTGGCCCTACCCCGTGCCGCTCACCGAGGGCCTCGTCTACGACCCCGCCGCGTCCGGCGGCTGCACGGTCGTCGAGGTGCGCCACGGCCACGTCGCGGAATGGGTCGGCATCGCGGGCACGTCGACCAATTGCGCGGGCGGCAGTACCCCTTGGGACACCTGGCTGACCTGCGAGGAGACCGAGGACAAGGCCGGCCAGAACGGTATGACCAAGGACCACGGCTACGTCTTCGAGGTCGACCCCAAGGACCGCCGCGCCAACAGGAACCCCAAGCCCATCAAGGCGTTGGGCCGGTACGCCCACGAGGCCGTCGTCATCGACCCCAAGCGCGGCCGCGCCTACCTCACCGAGGACGCTTCGGGCCCGAACGGGCTGCTGTACCGCTGGACCCCGCCGCAGGGCTTCGAGCACGGCCATGGTCAGCTCGACACCCTCGCCGACGACGCGGGCGCGCTGCAGGCCTTCAAGTGCTTCGACTCCGGCGGCAAGTTCGTCGACGACCTCTCCCGGGCCACCAAGATCGGCACGGTGTACGGCGTCGACTGGGTGGACGTCCCCGACCGGGACGCCAAGACCACGCCGGTGCGCAAGCAGTTCGCCGACGGTGAGGTCACCCGCGCCCGCAAGCTCGAGGGTATGTGGTGGGGCGACGGCGGCACGTACATCGTCTCCTCGTTCGCCCGGACGGAGAGCCCCGGGCAGGCGCACGACGGTGCCGTCTGGTTCTACGACCCCAAGCGCCGCACCCTGACGCTGAAGGTCCTGATCGGCGTGAACCCCGACCCGTCCGTCGACGGCCCCTACGACGGCCCCGACAACATCACCGTCTCCCCGTACGGCGGTCTCGTCATCGCCGAGGACGGCGAGGGCATCCAGCACCTGTTCGGCGCCACCGACAGCGGCCGCACGTACCCGATCGCCCGCAACGAACTGAACATCGGCACCGAAGCGGAGCCGGAGTACAGCGAGTTCACCGGCGTCACCTTCTCGCCCGACGGAAAAACCCTCTTCGCCAACATCCAGGTGCCGGGCATCATGCTCGCGATCACCGGGCCTTGGAAGCGCCAGCGGCGATAGGGCCAGTCGCTCGAACGAGTGAGCGTGTGCGATCCCCCGTACAGTCACCGGTGCTGGACGTAGCGTTCACGCATGTCCAAGTTGTGTGAACTGTGCGGCACTCCGGTGAAGGGGCAGCGCACCTCTTGCCGCAGTCGTTGCAGCCTTCTGGGAACCGCGTGCCGCGAGCAGATTGCGAAGCACCGGGCGGTCGTCAGGACGCCCTGTGGTGCCGAGCGGCTCGCGGCCGCGGGAATACCTTCGGAGACAGTCGTCGGTCGGCTGCGTCAGCAGACCGGCAAGGGCGCACGGGAATGCCTCGCCGAGGGAACTCAGGTGTGGCTCTCGGACGGCACCATGGCACCGATCGAGCGTGTCGTCGCCGAGAGGCTGTCGGTGCTTGCGTACGACAGGCAGTGAGACCTTCGCGAAGCGAAGCCTGGACGTCCGTACCCGCCACGAGACAGCGCAGTCGGCAACCTGTTTTCCACCCGCCCGGTTCGCTGGATCGACAACGGTGCGCAGCCCGTGTTCGCCGTACGACTCGCCTCAGGACGTGTGATCGAGGCGACGGCCAACCACCGGTGGGCCGTTCGAAGCCGCGAGGGCTCACGTCGTCCGGCCTGGAAGACGACTGCCGACCTGATGCCGGGGCATGCCGTGCCCGCGCCGCTCACCGCAGGCTTCTTCGGAACCCTCGGTGCTGAATGGGACGGTTGGTTCGTCGGATCGATGCTCGGGGATGGCAACATGACCGGTCGCACGCCGACGTGGGTTGGCCACGACGACGGAACACTTCAACAGATCCGTGACTACGTCGCCAAGTATGGATGCAAGGCCAACGTGGACGACAACGGCACTTGGCTGAGGGTTCGCCTGACCGATCCTGCCTGGCACCAAAATGCGCTACGTGACCTGTTGATCGAGCACCAGGTGTGGGGTCTCAAAGGCGAAGCGAAGCGAATCGCCAATCGTCCGTACAGCCGCGAGTTCATCTGTGGCCTCGTCTCAGGACTGATCGACAGCGATGGATCCGTAGGAGCACGTGAAGTGGAATTCGCCAACATCTCAGAGCCCCTCGTCCGTCAACTCGGTGACATGCTGCTGCGGCTCGGGGTGCAGAGCAGTATCAGCAGCAAGAAGAACAATCACAGTGAGATGCTGCTGTGGCGGCTGCGGGTAGCGGACGGCCGTTCTGTGGTTCGGATGAGCGAACTGGTGGATCTCCGGGCCGACCACAAGGCAGCAGCACTCCACGCCCTGTCCGTGCAGGGGCGGGCATCCCGGCGATCTGGGATCGGACACCGCGGGTATGCGGACTCCATTGTGTGGGACCGTGTCATCTCCATTGCCTCGGCGGGGATGAAGAACACGTACTGCGTCGAGGTTCGGCCATCTCACCTATGGGTCGTGAATGGTGTGGTGACCGGCAGCTGTATGAGTCTTTTCAGGGGGCAAGTCGATGGCAGGGATGGTCGATCTGGTGGCGCGGGGTGAGATCGGGCGCGACCCGAACGTGCTCTACGCCCATCTCGGCGGCCAGCCCGCGCTGAACGCCTACAGTGCGCTTTTCTGATCCCGCTGCTGCCCCAGCGGCCGGCGCCCGGTGATGATCAGTGTGCGGGCAGCGCCGACTGCCCGCAACCATAATCGGGGACTGTCTCCGGTTGGACTCGATAAGATGCGGAGAGCGTCCCCGGTCGGCAAGGAGTATCTGAATGACGCGGGCCAAGCCGATGCGGGCGGATGCGCGGCGGAACTATGAGCGGCTGCTCAAGGAGGCGGCGGTCGCCTTCGCCGAGCACGGGGAGGGCGCGTCCCTGGACGACATCGCCAAACGCGCCGGGGTGGGCTCCGGGACGCTGTACCGGCACTTTCCCACCCGGCAGGCGCTGTTGGAGGCCGTGTACGTCGACAGCATCGAGGCGATCGCCGCTCGCGCGGACGAGATCGCGGCGGAGTTGCCACCCGGCGAGGCGCTGGTGGAGTGGCTGAACGAACTCAGCGAGGGAATGATCCAGGTCCGCGGGCTGAAGGCGCTGCTGGGGTCGGCCGTCGCGGACGGCAGCTCCGCCGTACTGACCGCGTGCGGGATCTCGATGAAGGGGGCGGCTACGCGGTTGGTCGAGGCGGCTCAGCGGGAGGGGACGCTGCGGGCGGACGTGGAGCCGATCGAGGTGCTGCGGCTGGCACACGGAGTGGCGACCGCGTCGGAGCTGGCGAACGGCGAGGGGAAGTACATCCGCCGATACCTGTCACTGCTGACCGAGGGGTTGCGTCCGTAGGTCTCCAGTCCTCCAGGTCTCCAGTCCTCCAGTCCTACAGGCCTCCAGTCCTACAGGCCGCCAGTCCTGGACTGGGGCGGCAGACCACCCCAGAGATCAGCGGCGCTGTCGGCGGCCACCGCCGGAGGGGCCGAAGGCGGCCCCAGGGGTTCATGAAGGACCCGCACGGAGGGCGGAAGCGTCTCCGCGGTGGATGTCGGAACCTCGAAGAAGATGGTGCTGAGATGAGGGAAGACGCTCAGCCATTCCCAGGTGCAGTCCATCTCGACCTCCACCCACAGGTCGCGGAGGCTGCTGGAGACGCACGCACGCTGGAACTCCTCCGGTATGAACGGGCCCGAGATCTTGATCTGGGACCGGCCCCCGAAGCGGCGCAGCGCCCGCAGCTCCGCGGGGTTGGATACCGGGAAGTACAGATACGCGTCGTCCAGATGCGCGACGACCTCCTCGCCGTAGCGGTCGCAGTCGAACCGGCTCCAGACCCGGGCCAGTTCGGCCCGTACCCGGATGTCGCGCAGCTCCCGGTAGGCGGCCAGTACGGGAATCGCCGCGTCGGTCGCGATGCGTGTCGCGGTCAGCACAGTGAAGTAGGCCTCGTCCGCGGAGAGTTCCCGCGGCCCGGGAAGCAGGTCCAGCACGACCGGGCCGACATCGGCCAGCGCGCGGGCGTGCTCCGCCGACTGGGGCGGAATCAAGGCCGCCGCCCGCCGCTGCACCTCGGTTCTCACCTCGGGGTCCAGCTCCGTCGCATGCTCCAGGCAGGCGGCGGCCAGCAGGTGGAGGCGGCGGCCCTCCCGCTCCGAGGCGTCGCCGCGCTCCACGAGCCCGGTGAGCAGCCGCGTACGTTCCATCGTTCGGGCATGGGCCACGGACATCCGGATGACGTCCTCCCACTGGTCGAGATGGGCGTGCGCGATGAGGAAGTCGAAGTCGAGGCCCTCCACTGCCGCCTTGGCGCCCAGATAGTCCTGGAACGTCCGGTGGATGAAATCCATCGACCCCTTGGCCGGCTCGCGCAGCAGGCCGCTGCGCACCAGCAGATGGCGGTAGATCTCCTCCGCCGTGCCCTGCTCGGCGATCTGCGGCATCGCGGGCAGGGCGTGCGCCAGGAGCTCGATCGCGTCGGCCCGGCCCATCTCCGAACGGCCGTTGCGGATCATCCAGTACGCGAGCTTCTGGATCAGCTGGACGTGATGGGCCTCGCCGATGCGCAGGGTGCCCGGCTTGTAGATGCCCCGCTCCCGGTCACGCCGGGACAGCAGCATGGAGAGAGCCGCGTCGTAGATCTCCTTGCGGCCGTCGGGGAGATGGCCGCGCCGGTCCTGGTGGAGCGCGCAGATCAGCGCACACATCAGAGGGTTGGTGGCGAGCCGCCCCAGATCCTGCTTCGCCCGAACCGCCTGCAACAGATCCTGCGCGTACTGGTCGCCGATGCCGGCGGCCTTGTGCCACCGCTTGACGAACTCGGCCACGTTGTCCCGGCTCATCGGGGCCAGGTCCAGCTCCGCGAAGTCGTCACCGACCAGCCAGTCCTCCCGTACGGCGGACGGTCGTGACGTGACCAGCCACCGATTGCTGGGATAGGAGCAGACCAGATCCTGCAACCAGTGGCGAGCTTCCTGGCGTTCGCTCTCCGGGATCTCGTCGATGCCGTCGACCAGTACGAGCCCGCGCCCCGACCGCAGCACCCGGTCGAACCATCCCGTCGGCTGAAGCCCCGCGATAGGACAGCCCACTTCGGCCAGGAACTCGTCCGGGGTGGGAAGCTTCGCCGCGCCGCCCCGGGTCAGTGTGCGCAGCGGCAGGACGAAGGGGACGAGTCCGTAGAGGTACAGCAGCCGTTCGTCGAGCGCCTTCTGCGCGGTGGACACCGCCAGCCACTGCACCAGCGTCGTCTTCCCGGAACCGGCCACCCCGCGCAGCAGCACACGGTTGCGCCCCGCCAGCACCTGATCGGCCGGGAGAAGCAGGGGGTTCGAGGTGTCGCCCACCGCGTCCAGGCTCAGATACGCGGCGTCAAGGGGCCAGGTGCCCGGGGACTCGGACAGATCGAGCCCGAAGATGGTCAGCTTGCCGTGCTTGGACGCGATGTACCGGGCGTAGCGTTCCTCGAACGGGGCGTCCGCCGGCGAGGGCGTCCGCGCGATCAGGGTGTCGATCTTTTTCGACAGCTCCTCGATCCGGCGGCTCTGCTCCACCAGTGTGCGGGCGACAAAGGTCGACCTCTGGGTGAAGAAGTGCACGATGTGCAGACAGGCCGTGTCGAGCACGCTCACGTAGAGATGGACCGCGTCGCTGGACAGGCCGAGCGTGGCCGACCGGCTCTGCGCCCGCAGGTGCTGCGCCAGCGCCATGTGGCCGAGTTGGACGGCCTGCACGTCGTCCATGTCGATGCTGTCCATGGAGCGGAGCGAATCGGCGACCGCGTGCGCCACGGCGCGCAGTTCGTACGACGGGAGGCGTTCCTCCATGCCCGTCGACTGGGCGGCGCGGGTGACCAGCTCCTTGGCAATCTTGTGCAGATCGAGTTCGGACAGGACGCGCTTCTCGCCCGTGAACGAGACGAGACTCGAGACGCGCACGGGCTTTTCGACCAGCCCCGCTCCGGGGCCCTCGGTCACGAACAGCTTCCTGATCAGCGGTGCGACCACGCTCGACGCGAGCCGAGCGCCAATGGCAGCGGGATCCATCTGCCCCCTGTCGGTGCGTGCGGACGGCGGCCACCTGGGTGTGGCCCGGGCCCGGGTGCTCGGACTGAAGCAGAGTAGGGCAAAGGGGGGTGTCGCGGAGGGGGGAACGGCGCGGGGCATCGCGGAACATGAAGCACGGCGGTGGTGACCTCGAGTGCCCACCGCCGTCAGGCTCTTGTACGCCTTTTCGCGCTCCCTTACGCCGTTACGTGAGCCCCGGGAGTCTTACGGGCAGGACTCTCCGAACTTGGCCGCGGTGAACGTGACCGGTTGCCCGTTCAGTGCCGTACCGGCCGCAGGTGTCTGCGTGCATACCTGCCAGTTGCTTTCGACGAGCACCCAACGGTCGTCGCCGGACGCGTCGTTGACGGTGATCGACGTGCCGGAGTCGAGCGCGGCCCTGGCCGCCTTGACCGACTTCCCCGCGAAGTCGGGCATCTTGCCGCCCGCGGCTGACGGTTGTGCCTCGTCCTTCGCGGGGCACGTCTCTTCGAGCTTCACCGCGCCGAAGTCGAGTGTCGTGTCCGTGGGCACGGACGTACCCGCCTTCACGTTCTGGCTGCACACCTTCCAGTTCCGGTCGAACGCCTGCATCCGGTCCCGGCCCAGCGAGTCGTGCGACTTGAGCGAAAAGAAGCCCTCGCCCTGGGCGGTGTCCTGCGCGGACTGCAGTCCCATGCCGACGAACGACGGCACCTTCTTCGTCTTCGTCTTCGTCTCCGTCTCCTTTTTCGTCTGAGTCGAGGCGGGCTTGTCGTCCGTCGTGGCCGACGCCTTGGGCGCTGCGACTGTCGCCGAACTGCCGGTGCTGGTAGCGCTGGTGCTCGTAGCGCCGGTCTCCGGGTTACAGCCGACCAGGACGCCGGTGGCCGCGCAGAGCAGGACGGCACTGATGATGCGGGTACGCATGATTTCCCCCGAGTGGTGCAGGTACAGGCGGATTATGGTAGGCCACTTGTGAAGACGAAGTGATCACTATGAGGCTTACGCGGCCTCGACCCACTCGGCGCGCAGCCGCTCATACTCCGCCCGGTCCTCCGGCTGCAGCCACCCGCCACAGCGCAGCATCAACGCGCGGATCTGCTCATTCACTATCTCTGCAGACCGCACGGAACCAGAGACCTCGGGATCGGGGGACATACGAACAGGCTAGGGGGCGGCACTGACATCGCTGCCTGTTGTGTGACTGGGAGACTGGATTCGCCGCCCAGCCCCTCGATCGACACGCTGTCGACATGTCGGCCGAGGGACAGAAGCGGCGGATACTGCTCATCCGATACGTACCTGAATGGGGGCTTTCTAGAGCGCCTGGGCCGCCGGCTTCACCATGCCGCGGACCGTGCGGGACTTGACGAAGTCGCCCAACGCGGTCATCTCCCACTCGCCGGAGAACTGCTTGATCAGCTTGGCCATCATGACGCCGGTCTGGGGTTCGGCGCTGGTGAGGTCGAAGCGGACCAGTTCCTCGCCGGTGGCGGCGTCGAGGAGGCGGCAGTAGGCCTTGGCGACCTCGGTGAACTTCTGGCCGGAGAAGGAGTTGACCGTGAAGACCAGGCCGGTGACGTCCTGGGGGAGGCGGCCGAGGTCCACGACGATCACCTCGTCGTCGCCTCCGCCCTCGCCGGTGAGGTTGTCGCCGGAGTGCTTGATCGCGCCGTTCACGATGGAGAGCTTGCCGAAGTAGCAGCTGTCGATGTGGTTGCGCTGCGGGCCGTAGGCGATGACCGAGGCGTCCAGGTCGATGTCCTTGCCGCGGTACGCCGGCTCCCAGCCGAGGCCCATCTTGACCTGCGAGAGCAGCGGGCGGCCGCCCTTGACCAGGGACACGGTCTGGTTCTTCTGGAGGCTCACCCGGCCCTTGTCGAGGTTGATCTTCCCGGAGGGCGGGGCGGGGGGTGCCGGGGGAGCCGCCGGGGCCGGGGGCGCGGCGACGCGCGGGTCCATCGACGGGGCCGGCGGTGCCACCGGGGTCTGCATCGGGGGCGCCGGCGGGGCGGCCGGCGCCGGCTCCTCCACTGTGACGCCGAAATCCGTGGCGATGCCCGCCAGGCCGTTCGCGTACCCCTGGCCGACCGCGCGGGCCTTCCACGCGCCGTTGCGCAGGTAGACCTCCACGATCACCAGGGCCGTCTCCGTGCCCAGCTGCGGAGGGGTGAAGGAGGCCAGGACGGAGTTGTCGTCCGCGTTGCGGATCGTGGCCGTGGGTTCGATGCCCTGGAAGGTCTGGCCCGCCGCGTCCGGGCTGGCGGTGACGACGATCTTCTCGATGCCCGGGGGGACCGCGGTGGTGTCGACCGTGATCGCGTCCGGGGCCGTGCCGCCGCCCGAGCGGTACGTCACGCCCGGGCCGGCCGGCTGGTTGTAGAAGATGAAGTCGTCGTCGGAGCGCACCTTGCCGTCGGCGGTGAGCAGCAGGCCCGATACGTCGAGCCGCACCGGGGCGGCGACGTCCACCGTCACGCGGGTGACGGGGAGAGGGATGTTCGAGCCAGGGGTCATAGCTGTCATGCCTGAGGTAACGACCGGGAGCGCTTTACCGTTCCCTTACCAAGGATCATTTGGCTCGCAAGGCCTACGGCACCACCACGATCTTCCTGCCGACCCCGGACGCAAACTGGTCCAGTGCCTGGGGATAGCTGGTCAGGGGGATGCGGTCGCTGATGAAGACGTCCGGATCGAGGACGCCCCCGGCGAAGAGTTCAGCCGCGCGTTCGAAGCTGTGCAGGACCGCCATGGAGCCGGTGATGGTGATCTCCTGGTTGTAGATGCGGTACGGGTCGATCGTCACGCGCGTCGCGTAGTCGGCCACCCCGAACTGCAGGAACGTCCCCGCCTTCGCCACCCGGTCCAGGCCGTCCTGGATCGCCGCCGCGTTGCCCGTCGCGTCGACGACCAGATCCCAGCCCTGCGGCCGGTCCAGTTCGTCGGGGTTCGCGGCGGCCGCGGAGACACCGAGGCCGCGGGCCGTCTCCAGCCGGGCCGGGTTCACGTCCACGACGTCCACGCTCGCGGCACCCGTCCGCTTGGCCAGCTCCAGCATCATCAGGCCCATCGTCCCGGAGCCGTAGATCAGGACGTGGGCGCCCAGGCGGGACTGCAGGAGGTCGTAGCCCCGGACCGCGCACGACAGCGGCTCCACCAGCGCCGCGTCCTGGGTGCGGACGTGCTCGGGCAGCCGTACGCAGTTGGCCACCGGAGCCACCGCGTACTGGGCCGCTCCGCCCGCCGTTGTCACACCGATCGCGGCCCAGCGCTCGCAGAGGTTGTTGTGGCCCGTACGGCAGTACCGGCACTCGTAGCAGTAGAGGGAGGGGTCCACCGCCACTCGGTCGCCGACCGAGACTTCCGTGACCTGGGTGCCCACCCCGACCACCTCGCCCGCGAACTCGTGCCCCGGCACGATCGGCAGCTTGGGGGCGAACTCGCCCTGGAGGATGTGCAGGTCCGTGCCGCACAGGCCGCAGGCCGCGACCTCGACGACGACCTCGCGGGGGCCTGGCGTCGGGTCCGGGACCTCGGTGACGACGGCGCGGCCCACGGACTCGATGACGGCGGCCTTCATTTCACGGCTCCCAGTGACAGGCCCTGGACCAGTTTGTCCTGGGCGGCGAACCCCGCGGCGAGTACCGGCAGGGAGATGACGAGCGACGCGGCGCACACCTTGGCCAGGAACAGGCCCTGGCTGGTGATGAAGCCGGTGAGGAAGACGGGGGCTGTCTCGGCCACCACGCCGGTGAGGACTCGGGCGAACAGCAGTTCGTTCCAGCTGAAGATGAAGCAGATGAGGGCTGTCGCGGCGATGCCGGGGAGGGCTATCGGGGCCACTACGCGGGCCAGGATCGTCGGCAGCCTCGCGCCGTCTATCTGCGCCGCCTCGATCACCGCCACCGGGACCTCGGCGAGGAAGGACTGCATCATCCACACCGCGATCGGCAGGTTCATGGAGGTGTAGAGGATGACCAGCAGCCAGATGTTGTCCAGCATCCCGGTGTTCTTCGCGAAGAGGTAGATCGGCAGGAGGCCCGCCACCACCGGCAGCATCTTCGTCGACAGGAAGAAGAACAGGACGTCCGTCCACTTCTTCACCGGGCGGATGGAGAGCGCGTACGCCGCCGGGAAGGCTAGGAGCAGGACGCAGAGCGTGGAGACCGCCGACGCCACCGTGGAGTTGAGCAGCGCCGGCCATGGGCTCGCGCCGCCGCCCGTGCCGAAGAACTCGCGGTAGCCGTCGAGGGTGAGGGCGGCGCCGAAGGAGGGCGGGTTGGTCGCCGCGTCCTCCTCCGAGTGGAAGGACGTCAGGGCCATCCAGGCGATGGGCAGGAAGAACAGGATGCCGAGCAGCCAGGCGGCCAGGCCCAGACCCGCTCCGCGGCCGCGGGTGCGGCGGGGACGTACACGTACAGCGGTGGCACTCATGCGCGGGACACCTCCTCGCGGAACAGGGACGACACCACACGCAGCGCGAACGTCGCGATGATGATCGAACCGATGACGACCAGGACGCCCGCGGCCGAGGCGAGGCCGTTCTCGTGGGCCTGGTAGAAGCTCTGGTAGACGGTGTAGGGGAGGTTGGCGGTGCCGAGGCCGCCGGACGTGATCGTGAAGACCGCGTCGAAGTTCTGCACGATGTAGATCGAGCCGAGCAGGGCGCCGAGTTCGAGGTAGCGGCGCAGGTGGGGGAGCGTGAGGTGGCGGAAGATCTGCCAGTCGCTCGCGCCGTCCACCCGGGCCGCCTCGATCTGCTGCTGGTCACGGCTCTGCAGGCCCGCCAGCAGGATCAGCATCATGAACGGCGTCCACTGCCAGACGAGCGATGCCTCGACCGCGAGCAGCGGGGTGTTGGAGATCCAGTCCGGCTGTGGGCCGCCCACATAGTGCAACAACCCATTGAGCAGGCCGTATTCAGGGTTGTAGAGCACATGTTTCCAGAGCAGGGCCGCGGCGACCGGGACCACCAGGAAGGGGGCGATCAGGAGGGTGCGGACGATGCCGCGGCCGCGGAATTTGCGGTCCAGGAGCAGGGCCAGGACCAGGCCGAGGACCAGGCTGGCCAGGACCACGGCCACCGTCAGCAGGACCGTCGTCCACACCGAGTGGCGCAGGTCCGCGTCGGTCAGGACCTCCGAGTAGTTGGCGAAGCCCGTGAAGCGACGGGCGTCCGGGTACAGGGAGTTCCAGTCGAAGAAGGAGATCACCAGCGTGGCCACGAACGGGAGTTGGGTCACGGCGATCATGAAGATCAGGGCCGGGAGGAGCGGGGCACGGGTGGCCCAGGCGCGCAGTCGGCCGGAGGGGGGCTTCTGGGCGCGTACGGATGGTGCGGCCAGTGGGGCTGTCGTCGTGGCGGTCATCGTCCCTCGTACTCCTCGGAGATCTCCTCGGCCAGCTGCTGGGACTTCTTCAGGGCCGACTCGACGGACTGGCGTCCGGCGATGGCCGCGCTGATCTCCTGGGAGACCTTGGTGCCGAGGTCGGTGAACTCGGGGATGCCGACGAACTGGATGCCGGGCGCGGGGCGCGGCTGCACCCCCGGGTCGGTGGGCCGGGCGCCCTCGATGGCGTCCTTCGTCATCTCCTGGAAGGCGGCGGCCTCCTTGACGTACGCGGGGTTCGTGTAGGTCGAGGCGCGCTTGCCGGCCGGGACGTCGGACCAGCCGATCTCGTCGCCGACCAGCTGCTCGTACTGCTTGCCGGACGCCCAGGAGACGAACTTCCAGGCCTTGTCGGGATTGCGGGACGCGTCCTGGATGCCCCAGGCCCAGGTGTAGAGCCAGCCGGCGGATTCGGTCTTCTCGACGGGCGCCGGTACGTAGCCGATCTTGCCCTTGACCGGGGAGTTGGCCGACTCCAGTGAACCGGCGGCGGAGGTGGCGTCGTACCACATGGCCGTCTTGCCCTGGGTCATGTTGTTGAGGCACTCGGCGAAGCCGGACTGGGCCGCGCCGGACTCACCGTGCTCGCGGACCAGGTCCACGTAGAACTTGGTCGCCGCCTCCCACTCGGGGGAGTCGAGCCGGGCCTTCCAGTCCTTGTCGAACCAGGTGCCGCCGAAGGTGTTCACGACCGTGGTGAGCGGCGCCATGACCTCGCCCCAGCCGGGCAGGCCGCGCAGACAGATGCCCTTCATGCCCGACTCGGCGCCGTCGGCCTCGGCGGCGAGGTCGGCCACCTGCGTCCAGGTCGGGTGCTCGGGCATGGTGAGGCCCTTCTCCTCGAACACGTCCTTGCGGTACATCAGGAAGGACGACTCGCCGTAGAAGGGCTGGCCGTAGAGCTTGTCGTCGTCGCCGGTGAGGGACTGGCGCATCGGTGTGAGGATGTCCTGTTCGTCGTACGCGCTGTCCTGGGCGACGTACGAGTCCATCTCGTGCAGCCAGCCGTTGCGGGCGTAGATCGGTATCTCGTAGTTGGAGAGGGTGGCGACGTCGTACTGGCCGGCCTGGTTGGCGAAGTCCTGGCTGATCTTGTCGCGGACGTCGTTCTCGGGCAGGACGGTGAAGTTCACCTTGATGCCGGTCTCTTTGGTGAAGTGGGCTTTGGTGAGTTTCTGCAGCTCCACCATCTGCGGGTTGTTCACCATGAGGACGTTGATGGAGTTGCCGCCGGAACCGGACCCGCCCGCTCCGACCCAACAGCCGGAGAGCAGCGGGGCGAGCAGCGTCCCTGCGGCGGCCATGGCGAGCGTGGCTCGCGGCCTCCGTCGGCTCTGGGTTCGCATGGATCGCTCCTGGACGTATCGGTATATATGGGGTGGGTGTGGGTGATGTGATGCCGATGTAGTGGGTCGGTTGGGTTTTCAGACTCGGATCGGATTCGGCTCGGACCCGGGGTGGATTCCGATCAGACCCGAATGACCTGAGGGCCCTGCAGGGAGTATCGGTGCGCCTCGGACGCCGGGAGCAGTGTGCTCGTGACGATCGTTTCCAGGGCGGTGATCTCCGCGAAGCGGCAGAAACTGACCGCTCCGAACTTGGTGTGCACGCCCGCGAAGACCGTGCGCCGGGAGGCCCTGATCGCCTGGGCCTTGACCTCGCTGACCGCCGGGTCGGGGGTGGTGAGGCCGTGTTCGCGGGAGATGCCGTTGGCGCCGATGTATGCCAGGTCGATGACGAAGCCGGCGAGCATCTTCGTCGTCCAGTGGTCCACGGTCGCGAGCGTGCCGGGGCGGACCCGGCCGCCGAGCAGCAGGACGCTCGTGTTGTCCGCCTCGGCGAGCGCACCCGCCGTGGCCAGCGAGGCGGTGACCACGGTCAGCGGCCGGTCCCCGGGCAGTGCCTCGGCGATGAGCTGTGGAGTGAATCCCTCGTCGATGAAGACGGTCTCGGCGTCCCCGAGGAGCTCGGCCGCGGCGCTCGCGATCCGGCGCTTCTCGGGCACGTGACTGGTGGCGCGGAAGGCGAGCGTCGTCTCGAAGCCGGCGCTCTCCACGGGATAGGCGCCGCCGTGGGTGCGGCGTACCAGGCCGTGGTCCTCCAGGGCGCGCAGATCGCGCCGTACGGTCTCCTTGGCGACGCCCAGTTCGGCGGCGAGCGCGGTGACGTCGACCGAGCCTGTACGGCGGGCCGCCCGGACGATCTCCCGCTGACGTTCTTCCGCGGTCATGGCCGACACCTGCTTCCTGCGCTGCGTCCTGTACGGCTGCCCGTTCGGGCCCGATGGGGCTCGTTCGGGGCCTTGGAGGAAGTTCTACAGCGGGTGTGCGGCACTGACCAGGCCTGTTGCATGCCCGATGATGCCCGGCTGGGCCCGTTCGGCGGCGCGGGTGCCCGTGCCGGACCTGGGGCGGAGCGGGTGGGGAGGTGGGATCGGGCAGGGTTCGTGCCCGAACAGGGGAGCGGGCGGGCCCGTTCGGTGCCCGCCCGCTCTTCTTGTGCCCCTGCTGGGTGGTCAGTACGGCCAGATCGGCGGGTGCGTGGTGAAGTGGCCGCCCAGGTGGGCGTGGTCCGGGTTGTCCGGGTCGAGGTCACCCTGCTCGGCGATGAGCTTCTCGGCGTACGGCTCGGAGTCGTCCTGGGGCTCGTACCCCAGCGCCCTGGCCGTGGACAGGTCCCACCACAGGCGGGTGTTGGCGGACGAGCCGTAGACGACCGTGTGCCGTACGTCCTCGGCGGTCAGGGCCGCGTGGAAGAGGCGGGCGCCGTCCTCGGGGCTCATCCAGACGGAGAGCATGCGGATGCTGGTGGGCTGCGCGAAGCAGGAGCCGATGCGGACCGAGACCGTCTCCAGGCCGTGCTTGTCCCAGTACAACTGGGCCAGATCCTCACCGAAGGACTTGGAGAGGCCGTAGAAGGTGTCCGGGCGGCGCGGGGTGTCGATCGGGATCAAGGGGTCGTCGCCCTGCGGGCGCGGCGTGAAGCCCACGGCGTGGTTGGAGGAGGCGAAGACGATGCGTCGTACGCCCTCCTCCAGTGCCGCCTCGTACAGGTTGTACGTTCCCTCGATATTGGCCTTGAGGATCTTGTCGAACGAGGCTTCCAGGGAGATGCCCGCGAGGTGGATGATCGCGTCGACACCGCGTACCGCCTCGCGCAGCGCGGCCCGGTCGGCGAGGTCCGCGGTGATCGCGTCCGGTGCTCCCTCGATGGGGAGCAGGTCGAGGAGGCGCAGCTCATAGCCGTAGTCCGGCAGCAGTCCGCGCATCAGGGTGCCGAGTCCGCCGGCGGCGCCGGTGAGCAGAACGGTGCGGGGAGCGGGCATGCGGGTGTCTCCTCGTACGGGTCGATGTGCCGCGTCCAGCGGACGTATTCGTGTACAGGGTTCACATCTGTGGACACGCTAGGGAGCCGGGGCCTGCCGCGTCAAGTGTCGCGCAGAGGTGGTGAATTCGCTGCCGTGTTGCGGGTTTGTGTGCTTGACCGGCCCTTAGGTCGCGCTTTAGCGTGGGAGCGTTCAGAAATATAGACATGGATCAGAAACATGCACCGATGTCGTGTGCGTGAGCACCTGCTTTCGTGAGCATCTGCTTTAGGGAGAGTCCGTGACGTCAGCCCCCCTTGCCGCCCGGCTCAACATCCCCAGCGGGCCACTGTTTTTCCCCGTGACGGCGTACGGCCACGACGGCGCCCTCGATCTCGACGTCTACCGCGCGCACGTCCGGCGCGGGGTCGAGGCCGGTGCCGCCGCCGTGTTCGCCTGCTGCGGCACCGGGGAGTTCCACGCGCTCACCCCCGAGGAGTTCCAGGACTGTGTACGGGCGGCCGTGGCGGAGACGGCCGGTCGGGTGCCGGTCGTCGCGGGCGCGGGGTACGGCACGGCGCTCGCCGTACGGTTCGCGCGGCTCGCCGAGGAGGCCGGGGCCGACGGACTGCTCGCCATGCCGCCGTACTTGGTGGTCGCGGATCAGGAGGGGCTGCTGCGGCACTACCGGGAGCTCGCCGCCGCCACCTCGCTGGACGTCATCGTGTACCAGCGCGACAACGCCGTGTTCACGCCCGAGACCGTGGTCGAACTGGCTCGCACGGAGCGGATCATCGGCCTCAAGGACGGGCAGGGCGATCTGGAGCTGATGCAGCGGATCGTGAGCGCGGTGCGCAGCGAAGTGCCGGGAGAATTCCTGTACTTCAACGGGCTGCCGACCGCCGAACTGACGGGGCTCGCGTATCGGGGGATCGGGATCACACTGTACTCGTCCGCGGCCTTCTGCTTCGCGCCCGAGATCGCGTCGGCGTTCCACCGCGCGCTGAACGACGGGGACGACGCTGTCGTGAACCGGTTGCTGGACGGGTTCTACCGGCCGTTCGTGGATCTGCGCTCCCAGGGGCGCGGGTACGCCGTGTCGCTGGTCAAGGCGGGGGTTCGGATGCGGGGACTGGACGTGGGCGAGGTGCGGCCGCCGCTGCGCGAGCCGACCGAGGAGCACGTCAAGCAGCTCGCACAGCTGATCGAGCGTGGGTACGCGTTGCTGGAGTCGGCGGGAGCCGAAGGGGCGGGGGAGGGCGCGTGAAGGCGTCGGCATTCGTCTATCCGTGGGACGTCGTCGGGGATCCGGAGGCGGCCGAGTGGATCGCCGGGCTCGGCGTGCAGCAGGTGACGCTCGCGTCCGCGTACCACTCCACGCGCGCGTTGACGCCTCGTCACCCCCGGCACCGGATCGTGACGGCGTCGCACGCGGCCGTCCTGTACCCGGTGGACGACGCGCGGTGGGAGGGACGCGCACTGCGGCCGTACGCCGCCGGGGACTGGGCGCCCGGCGACGCGTACGGGGAGGCCGCCGCCGCGCTCGCCGAAGCCGGGCTGGACGTCCACACCTGGGTGGTCCTCGCGCACAACTCCCGGCTGGGGGCGGAACATCCGGCCACGTCCGTCGTCAACGCGTACGGGGACCGGTACGAGTGGGCGCCCTGCATCGCCCAGGCCGATACGCGGGCCTATCTGACCGACCTGGCGGTGGAGGCGGCGGTGCGCCCCGGGGCCCGGGGTGCGGAGCTGGAGTCACTCGGCTGGTACGGGGTTTCGCATCTGCACGCCCACGACAAGATCGGCGGGGTGGGGCTCGGGGACGCCGGGCAGTACCTGATGTCGTTGTGCTTCTGCGCGACCTGCCGGGACGGGTACGGGGGGTACGGGCTCGACGCGGACGACTTGGCCTCGGCCGTGCGGGAGGCATTGGAACCGGTGTGGCGGGGTGCGGCGCCCTCGGACGGCGGCTGGCCGGAGATCGAGAAGCTCCTCGGAAGCGAGGTCGCGGGCGCCACGCGCGCGTGGCGTGAGGGCGTGGCCCGTTCACTCCAGGAGACGACCGTCGCGGCGGTACGAGCGGCCGCGCCGGCCGGGTTCCAGGTGCTGCTGCACGCCGATCCCGTGTCCTACCACTGCGGCGCGAACGCCGGGGTCGATCCCGGGCACATTCTGTCCGTGGCGGACGGGGTGGTGGTGCCGTGTACGGGCGGGGCGGGGGTGCTGACGCCGTTCGCCTTCGCGGAGCGGGGGCGGGGTGCTGCCGGTGGTGGTTCTGGAGCTGTGCTGGCCGCCAACTTCACGGTCGTGTCGGGGATGGGGGGCAGCCCGGGCACACTGGCGGAGGACGTCGCTCGGGCGGCTTCCCTGGGGGCGACTGAACTGCGGCTGTATCACGCGGGGTTGGCTTCGGACGGGGATCTTGAGGTGGTGCGGGGGGTGTTGGCGGGGGTGGTGGGCTGATCGCCGTTCTCGTAGTGCGCGGCTCGCCTCGGTGACAAGGCCACGGGGCTTGGGCCGGGCGCCAGGGAGCGCGCCGTCGGTGCGGATGCCACGGGGTACGGCCTCCGGCCCGCCTGCCCCGCTTCGGCCTGAGCCCTTCTACCCGCCATGTGCGACGGATGACGTGTCCGAGTGACCTGGGCCGAACCCCATGCCGCGCAGGAGAGGTGCCGGCGTCATGAGGAGGGTCAGGCCCAGCAGGACCAGCAGCAGCCGATAGTCGACCAGTTCGACCAGACCCGCGCCGACGGCGAGGCCGAGGGCGTTCGGGGCGTATATGAGGGTGTTCGCGGTGGCGGTGGTGCGGCCGAGGAGCGGCGGCGGGGTTGCGCGCTGGACGGCGGTGTAGGCGGCGATCAGGACGCAGGGGAGGCCGACGCCGATCGCCGCGCTGCAGGTCAGGGCCACCGCGTCGGACGGGATCGCGCGGAGGGCGACCGCGACTGCCGTGAGGGCGATGCCGTACGCGGCGAAGCGGCGCTCGCCGAGGCGCCGTAGGAGGTGGCCCGAGGCCGGGCCGATCAGTACCGAGCCGGCGCCCTGGACGACGTAGAGGAGGCCGACGTACGTGGGGGAGTGGCCCAGCCCCTCGGCGACGGCGTAGATCGTGGCGCCGTTGAGGCCCGCGAACAGCATGGTCGTGCCGCCGGCCAGGACGAGCGGCCGGAGCCGCGGGTGGCGCCAGAGGTAGCGGGCGCCCTCGGCCGTCCGGGCCCGCCAGTCCGAGGTGTCCCGGGTGGGCGGGGCCTCGCGGACCCGCAGCAGCGCGCACATCCCGGCCGCCAGTGCGAACGTCGTGGCGTCGAGGAGCGCGACCCGTGCGCCGCCGTACGCCGCGTAGAGGCCCGCCCCGGCGAGCGGAGCCAGCAGCTTCATGCCCTCGTTGGCCGTCATGCGCAGGCCGTTGAAGTCCCCGAGGAGGGTCCTGTCGACCGCCGTGGCCACCAGGGCGGACTCGGCCGCGTCGTGGACGACGCCTACCGCGCCGTAGATCAGGAGCACGGTGAAGAGGATCCAGAGGCGGGCCGAGGTGTTCACGGTGCACAGGAGCGGCAGGAGCGCGGTCAGCATGAGGTTCGCGCCGATCAGGAGCGGTCGGCGGCGGGTGCGGTCCGCCAGGGTGCCCAGGAGGGGGCCGATCAGCGTGGGCGCCCAGAGGGCGAACGCGCACAGGGCCGCCAGGCCGTTCGAGCCCGTCAGGTCCTTGACCCAGATGCCCGACACCAGCCACATCGCCGACGTTCCGAAGCCGGAGACCATCACCGCGGCCAGGTACAACCCCGCGTTGCGGTCACGGAGGACGCGCGCCACTGTCCATGTCATGGCAGGTGATCGTGGTGCTAAGGCGGCGGTCCTGGGATCGGGCAAGTGCCTTAGACGGCGCGCCGCTGCTGGATCGGGTGATCGGGCTCAGCGGCCGCGACCCTGGCCGCAAGCCGTGACGAGACCGCGCGGGCGGAGGGAAACGAGGCCGATGCCGGGACCGGCGCCGGCCTCGTCGAGTTGCGTAGGCACATGAAACCGGCGCCACCAGGACGGGGTGTACGCCGGTCGGCATCGCGATCGTGAACGCGCGGAACACCTCGTGCTCGACGTCCCCGGACAGGGCCCGCGCCGTGAGTACTCCGTGAGTCGTCCCAACTTCTTTTGTCAGAAGCGTTGACGAAACACATGCGTGCTCCTACTTTCATCGCGTCGTACTTCGTACGTCATATATGAGACGCGATATGCGAGATCCCCTACGTGAGATCCGATCCGTGAGATCCGAGAGGCGCGCATGACCTCTGTGCCCATTCCGATCCCGTCCCGCACGCAGTTCGTGCTGGAGGGGATCAAACACCGCATCCTCACCGGGCAGTTGACCCCCGGACAGGCTCTCGTCGAGACCGAGCTCGCCGCGCAGTTCGGGGTGTCGAAGACGCCGGTGCGCGAGGCGCTCAAGACCCTGGCCGGTACCGGACTCGTCATGATGAGCCAGTACAAGGGTGTCACGGTGCGCATGGTGGACGCGGACATGGCGCGCGAGGTGTACGACGTGCGGTTGCTCCTCGAGCCGGAGGCGCTGCGCCGGTCCGTCCGGCGCGGGGCCTCGCTCACCGCCGCGCAGGACGCGCTGACCCGCGCCGACGATGCCTCCGACACCGCCGAACGCTCCCTGGCCAACCGGGAGTTCCACCGCGCGCTGTACATGCCCTGCGGCAATCCGCTGCTCGGCCGGATGCTCGACGAGGTCCGCGATCAGGCCGCTCTGGTGTCGGCCGTCGCCTGGGCCGCCGACCCGTCCTGGGAGCGGGAGGCGAGCGAGCACCGGGAGATTCTGCGCCTCGCCCTCGACGGTGATTCCGACGGCGCGGCCCGCGCGCTGCACGCCCACATCGCGTCGTTCGTGCAACGTGCCTTCCCCCAGCCCCGGGAAGAGGACCAGGAAGAGGATGGACAGTAATGACAGCGACGTACGAGACCCAGCGGGCGGCGCTCGCCGAGGTCGTGGCGATTCCCGTGACCCCCTTCGCGGAGGACGGGACGATCGACCGCGACACTCACCGGGCTTTGCTGCGTCGGCTGCTCGACGGTGGCGTCCGTACCCTGACCCCCAATGGCAACACCGGTGAGTTCTACGCCCTGACCCCCGAAGAGCGGCAGCTCGTCACGGAGTTGACGATCGACGAGGCGGGCGAGCGGGCCACCGTCCTGGTCGGGGTCGGACACGACGTGCCGACCGCCGTCGCGGCCGCACGGCACGCCCGTGGGCTCGGGGCACAGATGGTGATGGTCCATCAGCCCGTTCACCCGTACGTCTCGGAGGGCGGCTGGGTCGACTACCACCGGGCGATCGCCGAGTCCGTGCCCGAGCTGGGCGTCGTCCCGTACATCCGCAATCCGCTGCTTCCCGGCATGCGCCTCGCCGAGCTCGCCGACATCTGCCCGAACGTCGTCGGCGTGAAGTACGCGGTGCCGGACGCCGCCCGCTTCGCCGCCTTCGCCCGGGACGCGGGACTCGAACGGTTCGTGTGGGTCGCGGGGCTCGCCGAGCCGTACGCGCCCTCGTACTTCTCCGCGGGTGCCACCGGCTTCACCTCCGGGCTCGTGAACGTCGCCCCGTCCGTTTCGCTGAACATGATCGAAGCGCTTCGATCCGGCAACTTCCCGGCCGCCATGAAGGTCTGGGAGCAGATCCGCCGCTTCGAGGAGCTGCGCGCGGCCAACGCCTCCGCCAACAACGTCACCGTGGTCAAGGAAGCCCTCGCCTCGCTCGGCCTGTGCCGCCGCGAGGTACGGCCCCCGAGCAAAGAACTGCCCGAGTCCGAGCGCGCGGAAGTCGCCGCCATCGCCGCGGGGTGGTCCATATGAGCGCCCCTGAAGGACGTGAGCCGAAACGTCCGGAGGAACTCCGCAGCCACCAGTGGTACGGCACGGGCGGGCTGCGCTCCTTCAGCCACCGGGCCCGCACGCGCCAGCTCGGCTATCTGCCCGAGGAGCACCTGGGCAAGCCGGTCATCGCCATCCTGAACACCTGGTCCGACATCAACCCGTGTCATGTGCACCTGCGGGACCGCGCGCAGGCCGTGAAGCGGGGGGTGTGGCAGGCAGGGGGCTTTCCGCTGGAGTTCCCGGTCTCCACGCTCAGCGAGACCTTCCAGAAGCCGACCCCGATGCTGTATCGCAACCTGCTCGCCATGGAGACCGAGGAACTGCTCCGGTCGTACCCCGTGGACGGTGCCGTGCTGATGGGCGGGTGCGACAAGTCCACGCCCGCGCTGCTGATGGGCGCCGCCTCCGTCGACCTGCCGGCCGTGTTCGTGCCTGCCGGGCCCATGCTGCCCGGTCACTGGCGCAAGGAGGTCCTCGGCTCCGGCACCGACATGTGGAAGTACTGGGACGACAAGCGCGCCGGGCTCATCGGTGACTGCGAGATGACCGAACTGGAGAGCGGACTCGCCCGCTCGCCCGGTCACTGCATGACCATGGGTACGGCGTCCACGCTCACGGCCGCCGCCGAGGCGCTCGGGGTGACGGTTCCCGGCGCGTCCAGCATCCCCGCCGTCGACTCCGGCCATGACCGGATGGCGGCCGCGTCCGGCCTCAGGATCGTCGAACTCGTCCGTCAGGACCGGAAGTTGTCCGACATCCTCACCGAGGACGCCTTCGCGGACGCGGTGACGACGGTGCTCGGACTCGGCGGCTCCACCAACGCCGTGATCCATCTGATCGCCATGGCCGGACGGGTCGGCGTCACGCTCACGCTCGACGACTTCGACCGGATCGCGCGGACCGTGCCCGTGCTCGCCAACGTCCGGCCCGGCGGCGAGAAGTACCTCATGGAGGACTTCCACTTCGCCGGCGGTCTGCCCGGCTTCCTGTCGCGGATCACCGATCTGCTGCACCTGGACCGGCCGACGGTGTCGTACGACAGCATGCGCGAGCAGCTTGCGGGCGCCCTGGTGCACGACGACGACGTCATCCGGACCAGGGAGAACCCCGTCGCGGCCGAGGGCGGAGTCGCCGTCCTGCGCGGCAACCTCTGCCCCGACGGCGCGGTCATCAAGCACATCGCCGCCGAACCGCAGCTGCTCAAGCACACCGGGCCCGCGGTCGTCTTCGACGACTACAAGACCATGCAGCGGACCATCAACGACCCGTCCCTCGACATCACCGCGGACAGCGTGCTGGTGCTGCGGAACTCCGGACCCAAGGGCGGTCCGGGCATGCCCGAGTACGGGATGCTGCCGATCCCCGACCACCTGCTGAAGCAGGGTGTACGGGACATGGTGCGGATCTCCGACGCCCGTATGAGCGGGACGAGCTACGGCGCCTGTGTGCTGCACGTGGCGCCCGAGTCGTACGTCGGCGGACCGCTCGCCCTGGTGCGCAGCGGGGACACGATCACCCTCGACGTCGAGGAACGGTCGCTCCGACTCAACGTGGACGACGTGGAGCTGGAGCGGCGCAGGGCGGAGTGGACGGCGCCGCCCGAACGGTACGAGCGCGGCTACGGAGCGCTCTACAACGAGCAGATCACCCAGGCGGACACCGGCTGCGACTTCGCGTTTCTGGCCCGGCCGGGCAAGGTGCAGGACCCGTACGCGGGCTGACGGCACGTACGTACGCACGACCGCGCCCTACGTCGGCCGAGATTTCGAACACCGTATGCGAAGCGCTTCACCCATCTGTACCGAGCAAGCGCTTTCTGGAGCACCACAGCAAGCGTTCCACGGCACCCGCTAGAACGGAGAACTGTCATGGCCCAAGCCGCAGCCGTGGCGAAACAGCCCGCGCCACCCCGGCGGCGCCGTGGCTCGGCGACGCCCCGCAGGCTCCCGTATCTGCTGATCGCCCCCGCGGGGCTGCTGATGCTGGGCTTCATCGCCTACCCGGTCATCAGCGTCTTCTACTACAGCCTGCAGAACTACAACCCGACCAAGCCGTGGCGCAACGGCTTCGCGGGCTTCGACAACTTCGTGCACGCCTTCACCGACGACCCGCAGTTCTGGGACACGCTGACCTTCAGCGCCAAGTGGGTCGTCGTGGAAGTCGGGTTGCAGCTCCTCTTCGGGCTGGCGCTCGCACTCATCGTCAACCAGACCTTCGTCGGCAGGGCGGTCGGCCGCGCGCTGGTCTTCTCGCCGTGGGCCGTCTCCGGTGTGCTGACCTCCGCGATCTGGGTGCTGCTCTACAACTCCCAGACCGGCATCACCCGTTACCTCGCGGACGCGGGGATCGGGCAGTACGGCACCAGCTGGCTGTCGGACACCGCCACCGTCTTCCCGGCGGCCGTGGTCGCCGACCTGTGGCGCGGTGTCCCCTTCTTCGCGATCCTGATCCTCGCCGACCTCCAGTCCGTCTCCAAGGACCTGTACGAGGCCGCCGAGGTCGACGGCGCCAGCCGCTTCCAGCAGTTCCTGCACATCACGCTGCCGCACCTGAAGGACGCCATCATCCTGTCCACGCTGCTGCGCGCGGTGTGGGAGTTCAACAACGTCGACCTGCTCTACACCTTGACGGGCGGTGGTCCCGCGGGCGAGACCACGACACTCCCCCTCTACATCGCCAACACCAGCGTCGACGCGCACAACTTCGGCTATGCGTCCGCACTGACCACGGTCGCATTCGTGATTCTGCTGTTCTTCTCGATGGTCTATCTGCGACTGAGCAAGTTCGGAGGCGGGGACAAGTGATCACCGAGGACGCCACGATCAGCGCCCCGGCGGCGCCCGCCCCGATGGCCGACGAGCCCCGGCAGCGCCCGCGCAAGAAGCGCCGCGCCTGGGACGAGGTCCCGCGCTGGCACATCTACCTCCCGCTCGGCATCTATCTGCTCTTCACCCTGATCCCCTTCTACTGGATCCTGCTCTTCGCCCTGCGTCCGGCCGGCTCGACCTCGCTGGTGCCGTGGCCCATGACCTTCGAGCACTTCGACAAGGTGTGGACCGAGCGAAGCTTCGGGACCTACTTCCAGAACAGCGTGCTCATCGCCCTCGCCACGCTGGTGATGACCACCGTCGTCGCCCTCGCCGGCGGCTACGCCCTCGCCCGCTTCGACTTCAAGATCAAGCGCGGCTTCATGCTGGCGCTGCTCTGCTCGCAGTTCGTCCCGGGCGCGCTGCTCCTCGTCCCGCTCTTCCAGATCTTCGCCGAACTTCAGATGATCAACTCGTTGGGCAGCGTCATCATCGCCGAGACGGTCTTCCAGCTGCCGCTGTCGATGATCCTCATCAGCGGGTTCATCAGGAATGTCCCGTACTCCCTCGAAGAGGCCGCGTGGGTGGACGGCTGCAACCGCTTCACCGGTTTCCGGATCGTCGTACTCCCGCTGCTGCGGCCCGGGTTGATCGCTGTCGGTTCCTTCGCCTTCGTGCACGCCTGGAACCACTTCCTGTTCGCCCTGATGTTCCTCAGCGACCAGAGCAAGCAGACGATCCCCGTCGGCCTCAACACCCTGATGAGCTCCGACAGCGTCGACCTGGGCGCGCTCGCCGCCGGTGGCATCATCGCCGCGGTCCCCGTCGTCATCGTCTTCGCCTTCATCCAGAAGTGGCTGATCACCGGCTTCAGTGCAGGGGCGGTGAAGGGTTGAGAATCCATCGATTCGTGCCTGTGGTGGTCCTGGCGGGCCTGCTCACCGCACCGGGTGCGCACGCCGACGTCCGTGACATCAGCCGCGACACCCTCGCGGCCGACGACGGCTGGGCCGCCGCCGACGGCGGTACCACGGGCGGCGCCGCCGCCGACGACGCCCATGTGTTCACCGTACGCACCCGTGCCGAACTGGTCCGCGCCCTCGACGGCGGCAGCGCCACCCCGAAGATCATCAAGGTCGCCGGGACGATCGACGCCAACACCGACGACGCCGGCCGCCACCTGGACTGCGACGACTACGCGCGAGACGGCTACGACCTGAAGAAGTACCTCGCCGCGTACGACCCCCGCACCTGGGGCGCGGCGAAGCCGAGCGGCGCACAGGAGGAGGCCCGTTCGGCCTCCGCCGCCGCGCAGGCCGAGCGGATCGTGCTTCCCGTCGGATCGAACACCACGCTCGTCGGCCTCGGCTCCGGCGCCGTGCTCAAGGGCGCGAGCCTCCAGGTCAAGAACGCGGACAACGTCATCGTCCGCAACCTCGAACTCCGCGACGCCTACGACTGCTTCCCCGTCTGGCAGCCCAACACCGGCGGCCTGGGCGACTGGAAGACGGCGTACGACACCCTCTGGCTGAACGGCGCCACCCACGTCTGGGTCGACCACATCACGGCGAGCGACGAGGGCCACCCCGACGCGAAGGAGCCCACCTACTTCGCCCGCAACTACCTGCGCCACGACGGCCTGTTGGACATCACGAACGGCTCCGACCTGGTAACCGTCTCCTGGAGCCGGTTCGCCGGCCACGACAAGGCGATGCTCATCGGCAACAGCGACTCGGCCACCGGGGACCGAGGCAGACTTCGCGTCACCCTGCACCACAACGAGTTCGACTCCGTCGTCCAGCGCGCGCCGCGCGTCCGCTTCGGACAGGTGCACGTCTACAACAACCGGTACGTGGTCCCCGCCGACGCCGAGTACCGCTACTCGCTCGGTGTCTCCACCGAGTCGGCGCTCTACGCCGAGAACAACGCCTTCACCACCCCCGGCCACGTCGAGGCCGCCGACCTCGTGAAGAGCTGGAACGGCACCGCCCTGCACCAGACCGGGACGCTCTTCAACGGCTTCCCCGTCGATCTCCTGGCCATCTACAACGCGTACAACTCCGGCAGCGAGCGGGACCTGACGGCCGATGTCGGCTGGACACCCACGCTGCACGGGACCATCGACAGCGCCCGACAGGCCGACCGCGCCGTGGCGCGCGGCGCGGGCGCGGGGAGGATCCGATGAGCACCCGAGCACTGGACATGCCCCTGCCCGTCGTCCTCGCGGGCGCGCGAGGACACGGCCGCTGGCATCTGCAGAACATCCGCCGACTCCAGGACAAAGGGCTGGTGCGACTGGCGGGCATCTGCGAGCTGACGCCGCTCACGGACGAGGAACTCGACGGACTGGGGTCACCCGAACAGTCCGCCGACTTCGCCTCCCTCCTCGACTCCACGGGCGCCGCGATCGCCGTGATCTGCACGCCCATCCCGACCCACACCGACCTGGCGCTGATCGCCGCCGGCAAGGGCGTACATCTGCTGCTGGAGAAGCCGCCCGCGCCGTCGTACGCCGAGTTCCGGCGGATGGCCGACGGGGTCGCGGCAGCCGGGATCGTCTGTCAGATCGGCTTCCAGTCGCTCGGCTCGCACGCCGTGCCGGCGATCCGGGAGCTGATCGCGCAGGGCGTGGTCGGCACGGTGGCCGGGGTCGGCGGGGCCGGGGCCTGGGCGCGTGACGAGGCGTACTACCGGCGTGCGCCGTGGGCGGGCAGGCGCCGGCTGAACGGCGTGGACGTGGTCGACGGCGCGCTGACCAACCCCCTCGCGCACGCCGTCGCCACCGCCCTCGCGCTGGACGGTGCCACCCGGGCCGAGGACATCACCGCGATCGAGACCGAGCTGCTGCGCGCCAACGCCATCGAGTCCGACGACACCTCATGCGTCCGCGTCACCACCGCGCGCGGCCGCCGCGTCACCGTCGCCGCCACGCTCTGCGCCGAGCGGCCCGACGAGCCGTACGTCCTGGTGCACGGCAGCAGCGGCCGCATCACCTTCTGGTACAAGCAGGACCGCGTGCTCGTGCAGCGGTCCGGGCACGGTCCGCAGGAGATCGAGTACGGCCGCACGGACCTGCTGGAGAACCTGGTCGCGCATCTGACGGACGGCGCGGAACTGCTGGTCACGCCGGAGTCGACGGGCGCCTTCATGAAGGTCGTGGAAGCGATTCGACAAGCGCCCGACCCCCTTGCGCTGCCCGTCGAGGCCTGGGACCTGATCCCCGAGGAGAACCGCCGGGTCGTGCACGGCATCGACGGACTCGTCGCGGCCGCCGCCGACACCCTCGCCCTCTACTCCGAGCTGGGCGCCTCATGGGCGGTACCCGGTGAGGCACTCTCGAACGAGGTGAGCACCCGATGAACCAGACGATGAGCAATGACGCACTGGTCCTGCGTGTCGCGGGCCGCCCCGTCGGCCGCTACATCACCCGGCCCGAACTGCCGCCCCGGCTCTCGCCGCGTCCGTACGTCCATCCCGTCACCACGCTCGCCGGCACGGCTGTCACCGAGCTCAGCCCCGCCGACCACGCACACCACCTCGGCGTCGGTGTCGCCGTTCCCGACGTCGAGGGGCACAACTTCTGGGGCGGGCGCACCTATGTGCGTGACCAGGGGCCCACCGAGCTCGTCAACCACGGCGCGCAGCGGCACGCGGGTTTCCAGCTGCGCGACCCGGACGGCTTCGTGGAGGAGCTGCGCTGGGTGGCCGCGGGCGGCGAGCTGCTGCGCGAGCGCCGCACGGTCGCCGTGACCGAACTGACCGACACGGCATGGGTGTTGGACTTCACGTTCTCCCTCACCAACACCACAGACCACGGGCTCTCCATCGGCAGCCCCGCCACCAACGGGCGGCCCGGCGCGGCCTACGGCGGCTTCTTCTGGCGGGCCCGCAAGGAGGCCGAGGCGCCTCGTGTCTACACCGCCGACACCGAGGGAGAGGAGGCGGTGCACGGAACCCGCGCCGACTGGCTCGCCCTCGCGGGAGCCGACTGGACCCTGGTCTTCGCCGGGGCCACCGAGGCGACCCGCCGCGACCCCTGGTTCGTGCGCACCACCGAATACCCGGGCGTCGGCTCGTCCCTCGCGCACGACGAGCGGCTGCCGGTCGCGGCCGGCGAGACGGTCGTACGCCGTGTCGTCACCGTCGTCGCGGACGGCGGCCTCGACCGGGTCGAGGCCGCGGCCCTGGTCCGCAAGGCGGTGAGCCCGTGATCCCCTCCTCCGACCTCGGCGACGGCACCTACCGCAACCCCGTCCTCGACGCCGACTGGTCCGACCCCGACCTGCTCCGTGTGGGCGACGACTTCTACCTGACCGCCTCCAGCTTCGGCCGCGCCCCCGGCCTGCCGCTGCTGCACTCCCGCGACCTGGTCAACTGGACGCTCGTCGGCCACGCGCTGCAACGCCTGGAGCCCGCCCGCGAGTTCAGGAAGCCCCGGCACGACTGCGGGGTGTGGGCGCCGTCCCTGCGCCACCACGACGACCGCTTCTGGATCTTCTGGGGCGACCCCGACCACGGGATCTTCCAGGTCAACGCCCCCGAGATCAGAGGACCTTGGACCCGGCCGCACCTGGTCAAGGAGGGCAAGGGGCTCATCGACGCCTGCCCGCTGTGGGACGAGGAGAGCGGCGAGGCCTATCTGGTGCACGCCTGGGCCAAGTCCCGATCGGGCGTGAAGAACCGGCTCACCGGGCACCGTATGCGCCCCGACGGCACCGGGCTGCTCGACGAGGGCAAGGTCATCGTCGACGCCGACCGGATTCCCGGCTGGTTCACCCTCGAAGGGCCCAAGCTCTACCGGCACGACGGCTGGTTCTGGATCTTCGCGCCCGCCGGTGGAGTGGAGACCGGCTGGCAGGGCGCCTTCCGCTCGCGCGGCTTCTTCGGCCCGTACGAGGAGCGGATCGTCCTCGAGCAGGGCGAGACGGACGTGAACGGCCCGCATCAGGGGGGCTGGGTCCGCACGGCGGTCGGCGAGGACTGGTTCGCGCACTTCCAGCAGCGCGGCCCGTACGGGCGTGTCGTCCACCTCCAGCCGCTGCGCTGGGGCCCGGACGGCTGGCCGGTGCTCGGCGACGAGGGCGCCCCCGTCGCCGTACACGGGAAACCGAATCTGCCGCGCCAGCCGCTGTCGGCACCGGCCACCGACGACGACTTCCCCGGCGGCCGGTTCGGGCGGCAGTGGCAGTGGACCGCCAACCCGCAGGACGGCTGGGCCACCCAGCACTCCGGCGACGGGCTGCGACTGAGCTGCGTACGGACGGTGGACGCGCACGATCTGCGCAAGCTGCCGAACGTCCTCACCCAGCGGCTGCCCGGGATCGCCGCCACCGTCGAGGTGGAGTTGCGACTCGACAGCGCGGAGCCGGGTGCACGGGCGGGGCTCGCCGTCCTCGGGGACGCGTTCAGCTGGATCGGGCTCCAGCGTGAGACCGACGGCTCGGTGCGACTCGTGCACCGGTTCGCCGAGTCCGTCGCCGAGCAGGAGCGCGACGCGGCGCATCCGCAGGTGGCCCCCGACGGGCGGGCGCGGCTGTGGATCGAGACCGGCGCGGGAGCGCGCTGCCGCTTCTCCTACGACGTCGGGGGCGGCCGGCAGCCCTCGGGCCCCGTCTTCGCCGCCACCCCCTGGCGCTGGGTCGGCGCCCTGCTCGGACTCTTCGCGCTCGCGCCCGTCGGCGGGGGACACGCCGGCGCGGCCTCGTTCACGCAGTTCCGTATCACCGCAAACCCGGCCCGCTGAGGGGCCGTATCCACTCGTCCGCCTGTTGGGAGCCGCAATGACGCACCTCCATAGCAAGCGCTTGCCAGGACCGGGGTACGGGAGGGTCCTGGCCGCCGTCGTGGGCCTCGTCGCCGCCCTGTGCCTCGGAGCCGTGGGAGAGGCGAGGGCCGGGACCCCCGCGCCGAAGGAGTCCCGCTGGAGCGACCGGCCGCACGGCTTCGCCTCCCTCGCCGGAGGCACCACCGGCGGCGCGGGCGGCAAGGTCGTCACCGTCACCGACCCGGTCTCGCTGGCCCGGTACGCGGCGGCACCGGAGCCGTACGTCATCCGGGTCTCGGGGGCCATCGCCGTCGAGCCCTTCGGCTCCGACATCGTCGTGACCTCGAACAAGACGATCATCGGCGTCGGCGACACCGGCGAGATCGTCCACGGGGAGCTGCACCTGAACCCCGGTACGCACAACGTGATCATCCGCAATCTGACGATCCGGGACTCGTACGTCGAGGGCGACTGGGACGGCAAGACCCAGGACTTCGACGCGATCCAGATGGACACCGTCGACCACGTGTGGATCGACCACAACCGGCTCACGCACATGGGCGACGGGTTGCTCGACATCCGCAAGGACAGCCAGTACATCACCGTCTCCTACAACCAGTTCAGCAACCACAACAAGGCACTCGGCATCGGCTGGACGACCGACGTCAAGACGCAGATCACCATCGACCACAACTGGTTCAGCGGCACCAAACAGCGCAATCCGTCCGCCGACAACTGCGCCTACGCGCACCTCTACAACAACTATCTGTCGGCGCAGGTAGCGGATGGCGACCCGGTCTGGACGTACGGCAACTGGTCGCGCGGGCAGACCAAAATGGTCATCGAGAACAGCTACTACGACGGGGTCCAGCATCCCTATCAGGCCGATGCCACGGCCGAGTTGGTGCAGCGCGGGTCCATTCTGAAGGGCACGAGCGGGCGCCACGACGCGTGGGGTACGGCCTTCGACCCGCGCGACTTCTACGCCTACCGGCTGGATCCGGCCGCGGCCGTCCCGGCCCTGGTGACGCGCTACTCCGGGCCGCAGAAGCGGATCGGCGGCACCGTCGAGCCGCACGTACCCGCCGAGTACCCCACGGTCCAGGCCGCCGTGGACGCGGCCACGTACACCGTCGCCGACCACCTGGCTGGCACGGACGGTTGGGCGCCGCACGCCCAGCACCGCTGAGCGCCGTCGCTCGGCGGTCCACAGACCCCCACCACTTCACCACCTCGTTGAATCCAGAAGAAGAGAGCCGACCAATGAAGATCAGCATTCGCAGAAGCAGCACAGGCGGGCGCCGCATACCGGTCGCCGTCGCCCTGAGCGCCGTGCTCGCGCTGACCGCCACCGCCTGCGGTGACGACGGCAGCGGCGCGGGCGGTGACGCGGGCGAGGAGGGCAGCGGCAAGGGAGAGATCGTCTTCTGGGACAACAACGGCGGTGTGCGCACCGACATCTGGAAGGAGGTCATCGCCGACTTCGAGAAGGCGAACCCGGACATCCACGTGAAGTACGTCGGGGTCTCCTCCACCGAGGTGCAGTCCAAGTACGACACGGCCATCCAGGGCGGCGGGCTGCCGGACGTCGGCGGCGTCGGCGCGGCGATGCTCGCCGGGATCGCCGCCCAGGACGCGCTGGAGCCGCTGGAGGACCGCCTCGCCCAGTCCCCCCTGAGCGGCAAGCTCAACGAGAGCATGATCGAGTCGGTGAAGTCGGCCGGAGGCTCCGAGGAGCACATGTACTCGATCCCGACCTCCGCCAACAACGGTGTCCTCTACTACCGCACCGACCTGTTCAAGGCGGCGGGCCTTGAGGCGCCGACGACCTGGGACGCGTTCTACGAGGCCGCCGACAAGCTCACCGACGCGGGGGACAACAAGTTCGGCTATACGATCCGCGGCGGCGCCGGCTCCATCGCGCAGGCGCTGGACGCGGCCTACGGACAGTCCGGCATCACGTCCTTCTGGGACGCGAGCGGTGAGAAGACCACGCTCAACGACCCGAAGAACGTGGCGGCGCTGGAGAAGTACGCGGCCCTCTTCAAGAAGACCACTCCGTCGGCCGACCTCAACAACGACTTCACCAAGATGGTCGCCCAGTGGGACTCCGGCACCATCGGCATGCTCAACCACAACCTGGGCTCCTACCAGGACCACGTGAAGGCGCTGAGCACGGAGAAGTTCCGCGGCATTCCGCAGCCCACGGGCCCCGGCGGCAAGCGCGTGCAGGTGTCCAACCCGGTCGACGGCCTCGGCCTGTTCAAGAGCTCCAAGAACAAGGAGGCCGCCTGGAAGTTCATCGAGTTCGCGTCCTCGCACGCCGAGAGCTCCAAGTTCAACGAGTCGGCGGGCCAGATCCCGGCCAACAACGAGGCCGCCAAGGACGAGTGGATCAGCAAGGCCGAGCCGACCAAGCTCGCGGCCGGGGCCCTCACCGACGGCTCCACCACGATCGTCCAGCTGCCGTACTACCTGCCGGACTGGAACACCCTCTCCAAGACCGACAACGAGCCGAACTTCCAGAAGGTCCTGCTCGGCGACATGAGCGCGAAGGACTTCCTGGACACGATGGCCGAGCAGCTCAACACGGCGCAGGAGGAGTGGAAGCAGCAGCAGTAGCTCCGCGGGATTGGCTGTCATTCGGCTGCGGGCCCGCTGTGGCTGGTCGCGCCCACGCGGCGGAGCCGCATATGTGAGAGCCCCGCGCCCCTGACAACGGGGCGCGGGGGACCATCCCCTCTTCTGAAAGGCACACCGTCGTGTCATTAAGTCGCAGACAGGTCACCTCGGCGGCGCTTGCCGCCGTCCCGCTCGCTGTCGCCGCGTCGGCACCCGCGTTCGCGGCGCCCGCCCCCGGAAAGCACCGCACCCTCTACATCGCCGGTGACTCCACCGCCGCCCAGAAGTACGCCGACGCCGCGCCCGAGACGGGCTGGGGGATGGCACTCCCGTTCTTCTTCCGGGGGGACCTGAAGGTCTCCAACCACGCGCTGAACGGCCGCAGTTCGAAGAGCTTCATCGACGAGGGGCACCTCGACGTCATCTTCGAGGCGATCCGGCCCGGTGACTTCCTCCTCATCCAGTTCGCCCACAACGACGAGAAGTCCGCCGACCCGACGCGCTACACCGAGCCCTGGACGACGTACCAGGACCATCTGCGGCAGTACGTCGACGGGGCGCGGGCCCGGGGCGCGCGGCCGGTGCTGGCCACCGCCGTGGAGCGCAGAAAGTTCGACGTGGACGGCAACGCCGTGGCGACCCACGGCGACTACCCGGCGGCGATGCGCGCCCTGGCCGAGGACGGGCTCGTCGCGCTGCTCGACGTCCAGGCCCTGTCGCTCGCGCTGTGGCAGAAGCTCGGCGTCGAGGAGACCAAGGCGTACTTCAACTGGACAGCGACCGAGCAGGACAACACGCACTTCAATCCGCCGGGTGCGATCGCCGTGGCCCGGCTCGTCGTGGCCGAGCTGCTGCACCGGAGGGTGCTAGCGCCCCGGGATGTGCGCCGGCTCGACGAGGACGTCCCGGAGTCCTGGATCACCTGGCCGGACGCCACCGCGTAACCCCCGTTCCGCGCTTTCGCACTTCCCCGCTTCCGCAGAAGGAGAGCCGCACAGTGAACACACACATATGGCATGGGCATGCCATGGCAAAGGTGGGGGTGCTGATCGGGTGCACCGCGCTCGTGCTCGCCGTCACCGGTACCACCGCTCAGGCGCAGCCCCGCGACCCCGGCCGCCAGACGCTCGCCGCCGGTGACGGCTGGGCCTCCGACGGCACGGGCACCACCGGCGGTGCGGCCGCCGACGCCGCGCACGTCTACACCGTCACCACCTGGGCCGAGTTCAAGGCCGCGCTGGAGGACGGCGGCACCGCGCCGAAGATCATCCGGGTCAAGGGCACGATCGACGCGGTCGCCGAGGGCTGCGACTCCCTCGCGGCGCCCGGCTACGACTTCGACGCCTACCTGGCCACGTACTCCCCGGAGAGCTGGGGCCTGGACACGGACCTCAGCGCCGAGCCGGACGACAGCCCCGAGGGGCTGCGCCGGGTCTCCGCCGCCCACCAGTCCACGTCCATCAAGGCGAACGTCCCCGCCAACACCACCATCATCGGCGTCGGCAAGAACGCCGGGTTCAAGGGCGCCAGCCTCCAGATCACCCGCGTCGACAACGTCATCGTCCGCAATCTCACCTTCGAGAGCCCTGTGGACTGCTTCCCCCAGTGGGACCCCACCGACGGCTCCACCGGCAACTGGAACTCCGAGTACGACACCGCCGTCGTCTACGGCTCCACCCATGTCTGGCTGGACCACAACACGTTCACCGACGGCGCCCACCCCGACAGCGCGGCGCCGACCTACTTCGGCATGCTCTACCAGCAGCACGACGGCGAGCTGGACATCGTCCGGGGCGCCGACTACGTCACCGCCTCCTGGAACGTCTTCACCGAGCACGACAAGACGATCCTGATCGGCAACAGCGACAGCGAGTCGACGGCCGTGGGGGACCGGGGGCACCTGAAGGTCACCTTCCACCACAACCTGTTCTCGGGCCTCGTCGAGCGCGCACCCCGGGTCCGCTTCGGCCAGGTCGACTCCTACAACAACCACTTCGTGGCCGACGACACGTACGCCTACAGCTTCGGCATCGGCAAGGAGTCCCAACTCGTCGCCGAGCACAACGCGTTCACGCTGCCGGACGGGATCAGCGCCGCGAAGGTCCTGAAGAAGTGGAACGAAGCGCCGGTCACCGCCGCCGACAACTACGTCAACGGGGCGCCGACGGACCTGATCGCCGTCCACAACGCGGGAATTCCCGCGGAGACGCTGCAGTCCGGGGCAGGATGGACGCCGACGCTGCGGACGAAGGTCGACTCGCCGAAGGCCGTGCCGCGGATCGTCGATCGCGGCGCCGGCGCCGGAAAGATCTGCTGACCCGCCTCCGGCCCGCTTCCTGGTCGGGCCGGAGCGGTTCCGCACCCGCCCGTCACCCACGGGCACGCCGCTCCGGCCCCTGGGGCCTGTCCGGCGGATCATGCCGCAGACGCGGGGCTTGGCACGCCCATCTGCGGCGTTGTCGTCGGTCAACGACTCCCCCACTCTCGACTTCGCTCGAGCGGGGGGACCCCCATCGCGTCGCCTCCCTCCTCCGCCTTGCAGCTGCACGCACCAAACCCCGCTCACCGGCACCTACGAGGTGCCGGTGCTTCCCTGCAACCTGATCCGCCGGACAGGCCCCAGCCCCGAGGCTCTTGAGCCGCCGTACAGCGAAGGAGCATCGCCATGCTCTCCCGCACCACCACGCCCAACCGCAGAACTTTCCTGATCGCGAGCGCCGGAGCCGCCCTCGCGCTCGGGCTCTCCGCGACTTCCCCCGCCCACGCCGGCGCGCGCAGGCCCTTCGGGCGCTACGGTTCGCCCTCGGCCCGCCTCAACGAGCGGACCCTGTACGTCCATCCCGACGGCCTCGGCGACCACACCACCGTCCAGGCAGCCGTGACCGCGGCGAGCGGCAGTGGATACACGCTGGTCATCGCCCCGGGGGCGTATCGCGAGACGGTCGCCGTCAGCGTCGCCCGCACCGAGATGACCTGGATCGGCGCCTCCGAGAACCCGCGTGACGTCGTCATCGTGTACGACAACGCCAACGGCACCCCGAAACCCGGCGGCGGCACCTACGGCACCACCGGGTCGGCCACCACGACCGTGCAGGCCGACGGCTTCACCGCCCGCTGGATCACCTTCGCCAACGACTTCCTGCGCGCCGACCACCCCGAGATCACCGGCACCCAGGCCGTCGCCATCAAGGTCCAGGGCGACCGTTCGGCCTTCGTGGAGTGCCGGTTCCTCGGCCACCAGGACACGCTGTACGCCGACACGACGGCGCTCGGCACGTTCGCCCGCCAGTACTACCGCGACTGCTATGTGGAGGGTGACGTCGACTTCGTCTTCGGCCGGGCCACGGCCGTGTACGAGCGCTGCCACTTCCGCACCATGAACCGCACCGACCTGGCCGGGGCCCCGTACGGCTTCGTCTTCGCGCCGTCCACCGCCGGCGCCAATCCGCGTGGCTACCTGGTCACCCACGGCCGGATCAGCAGCGAGGCCCCGGACGCGTACTACAAACTGGCCCGCCCCTGGGTGCCCAGCTCGGACCTCACCGCCCGGCCGATGCTCACCGTCCGCGACACCCGCCTCGCCGCAGGGATCGACGCGGTGGCGCCCTACACCAACATGTCGGACAGCTACCCGTGGCAGGCCCAGCGCTTCGCCGAGTACCGCAACACCGGGCCGGGGGCTGCGATCAGCGTCGCGGAGAACAGGCCCCAACTCACCGACGCCGACGCCCGGTCGGCCACCCGCGAGGCCTATCTCGGGGACTGGACTCCGTGGAAGGGGTGCTGAGATGCGCCGACGCGCCTTTCTCACGGCAGGGGCAGCGGGCGTCGCACTGACGGCTCTCGGTGCGACGCCCGCCTTCGCCGGCGGACGCCGGGTGACGCACGTCCGCCCCGGCGACTCCGTACAGGCCGCCGTGGACGCGGTGACCGGCCCCGGCCGGACGATCGTCGTGCACCCGGGCACGTACCGCGAAGTCGTCAACATCCCGGCGGACAAGGAAGACCTGACCCTGCGCGGCGCCACCCGCGACCCGCGCGACGCGGTCATCGTCCACGACCGTGCCAACGGCACGCAGAAGCCGGACGGTTCCGGGACGTACGGCACCGCGGGCTCCGCCACCTTCACCTCGGCGGCGCCCGGGCTGACCGTCCACGGGCTGACGCTCGCCAACGACTGGCTGCGCGCGGACCACCCGGAGATCACCGGGACGCAGGCGGTGGCGGCGTACATCACCGGAGACCGCTCGCACTTCTCGCGGGTACGGCTGCTGGCGCACCAGGACACCCTGTTCGCGGACACGACGGCGCTCACCGCCTTCGACCGCCAGTACTACCGCGACTGCTACATCGAGGGCGACGTCGACTTCGTCTTCGGCCGGGCCACGGCCGTCTTCGAACGCTGCCACTTCCACACCCTCGACCGGGACGTCACCTTCAAGCCCGAGGGGATGGTCTTCGCGCCGGCCACGGCCCGCGCGAATCCATACGGCTTCCTGGCGATCCGGAGCCGGGTCACCTCCGGTGCCGAGAACGGGGCGTACAAGATCGCGCGGCCGTGGGTGCCGTCGTACGAGACGACGGCCTGGCCGTCGCTGGTCGTACGGGAGACGGAGCTGGGTCCCGGCATCGACGCGGTGACGCCGTACATCAACATGCGGGAGGCCTATCCCTGGCAGACCATGCGCTTTCGCGAGTACCGCAACTCGGGCCCCGGCGCGGAGATCACCGTGCCGGAGAACCGTCCCCAACTCACGGATGCGGAGGCCGAGTCGCACACCCGTGCCACCTACCTCGGCGACTGGTGTCCGTGACGCCCCACCGGTAGCTCCCCGAACCCCGTCGACGAAAGGACCGCACTCCATGACTCGTCGTACCACTCTCACCCTCGGCGCCGCCCTGGCGCTGGGCGCCGGCCTGGCCGCACTCCCCACCCAGGCCCAGGCCGCCACGGTCGTCGTCAGTACCTCGGCCGACCTCACCAGCGCACTCAAGAACGCCACCGCGGGCACCGTCATCCAAGTGCGCGGCGGCACCTACTACCCGACGGCCACGCTCCAGTCGACGGCCAACGGCACCTCGTCGAGCCCGGTCACCCTCCAGCCGTACGGCTCGGAGACGGTGAAGATCGACGGCTCGTCGCTCCCGGCCGGCGACTGGATCTTCAAGCTGACCGCCGACTACTGGAACGTCTCCAACATCACCTTCCAGAACTCCCCGGACAGCGCCGTCGTCTGCCAGTCCTGCACCGGCACGAACTGGAACAACATCAAGACCATCAACGGCGGTGACTCCGGCTTCACGCTCACCGGCGACGGCACCGTGAACAACACGGTCAGGAACATCGACTCGTACGGCCATTACGACGCCGCCACTCATGGCGAGAACGCGGACGGCGTGGCCGTGAAGTTCGGCTCCGGCACCGGCAACCTGATCACCGGCGCGCGCCTCTACAACAACTCGGACGACGGACTGGACTTCTGGTCCTTCTCGTCCCCCGTCACCATCGAGCACACCTGGGCCTTCGGCAACGGCAAGAACCGCTGGTCCGACTCGGCCTTCGCGGGCGACGGCAACGGCTACAAGCTGGGCGGCGACGGCGAGGTGGTCGCGCACGTCGTCAACAACTCCGCCGCCTGGGACAACGCCGGCAACGGTTTCACCGAGAACAGCAACACCGGCGCCATCGTCATCAACCGCACCACGGCGTACGCCAACGGAAAGTACGGCTACTACTTCGCCACGGGCGCTGCCCGGCTCGGCAAGAACCTGGCCGTGTCCAACGGCAGTGCCCTGGTCAGCAAGGGCTCCTCGGTCGTCTCGGCGGGCAACAACTGGGACTCCGGCATCGCCACCCCGTCCTTCGTCTCGACCAACGCCGCGACGACGTACAACGCCCGCCAGTCCAACGGCGCACTGCCCGTGACCACCTTCCTGACCACGGGCAGCAGCACCATCGGCGCCACGATGAACTGATCGGAGGCTATCCCCGCACGGGCCTGATCGACCCCAGCGTCGGCACCACCGGCAGAATCGAGCCGTCGGCCGCGAACTCCATGCGGTCGATGGTCGTCTCGCGGTGGGTGCCGTCGCCGCCCGCCGTCTTGGGGCCGTTCAGTGCGAACCGGTGGTAGACGATGTACCAGTCGTCGGTGCCGGGGACGTTCACCACGGAGTGGTGGCCGGTGCCCTTGATGCCGTACTCCGGGCGCTTGGACAGGATCGTGCCCCGCTTGGTCCACGGGCCGAGCGGGGACGGTCCCGTGGCGTACGCGACGTGGTAGTTCTCACTGCGGGTGTCGTCCTCGGACCACATGAAGTAGTACGTGCCCTGCCGCTCGACCACGAAGGATCCCTCGCGGAAGTCCGCCTGGGTGATGTCCTGCACCTTCGTCGCGTCGAACGACACCATGTCGTCGTTCAGCGGGACGACGTATCCGCGCCTGTTGCCCCAGTACAGGTACGTCTGGCCGTTGTTGTGTGTGTAGACAGCCGGTCATCATACGGCGCCCGTGACTGCCCCTTGACGCCTCAAGGGCTTGTCGAAGCGTCCTTGAAGGCCTGGCGGGGCAGTCCACGGCGGCGATGCCGGTCTGCTGCTCGGCGCAGAATTGAAGTTCTCTCCTGGACGAATCCGGGAGATTCTCCCCTGGATCGCTCCGGGGAGTTTGACAGGTCATGCCTGTCCAGCGACGACCCTTCCGGCCGCCGGAGCAAGTGCGAGACTCGCTCGGATAGTTGAGGACGTGGCTGCCACCCTCGACCATGACCGAGTGTAGCAGGTTCTTCACGTACAGATATGGCGGTGCTCTTCTGAAGGCAAGTCGCGGGTGCGCACCGCCTCGACCGTCCAGGTGCGGCTCGTACCGTCGGCGGCCGTGACGGTGTACGTCTGCGGCGTACGGAAGTCACGCCGCGTACCCGACCGCGGGCTGGCCGCCGCGCCCTCGTACACCCACAACTCCGTTGCCAGGTGGGCAAGATCGGCGTGCGGGTCCATCGGCAGGACCACCCTCGACGCGGACTCGGTGACGACCGCGTATCCCTTCTGTCCCTTCGCCGTCGCGTCCACGACCGAGGTTCCGCTCACCGGGTACGCGGCGAGCAGGCGGTCGTACTCCGCCTGTGTCACCGGCATCACGGTGCCGTGCCGCGGGCTGGCCGGCAGTTGGTAGTCGGTCGACATCGTCCACTCGCCGGAGTCGAGGTCGGTCGTCTCGAAGGGGACATAACCGCGGCCGCCGTACTCGTCGATGAACAGGTACCACTTGTTCTCGGTGTTGGACTTGAAGACCGTCGGGCCCTCACCGCGGTCGATCGAGCCGCTGCCGATGCAGTCGGAGACGAAGTCGTACGACGTGTCGGTGAGACTGGTCGACTTCTCCCCGGTGATGAACTTCGAGCAGGGGCTGGACGAGCTGGGGTCGCGTTCGTCCTTGGTGTAGCGGTAGTAGCTGCCCTTGTCCTTGATGACCGTCGAGTCGATCACCGAGTAGCCCGGGTCGTCCCAGACCTTCGGCTTGCTGAAGGTGCGGAAGTCCTTCGTGGTGGCGTACAGAATCTTGTTGTACGTCGATCCGGTGTGGTCCGGGTCGTCGTCCGCGTAGAGCTTGGAGGCCCAGAAGACGACGTACTCACCGAGCGTGTCGTCCCAGTAGGCCTCGGGCGCCCACGTGTTGCCCGCCGAGTCGGGAGCGACCTTCACCAGGCGCTGGTCGGTCCAGTTGACCAGGTCGGTGGACTCCCAGATCATGATCGACTTGCTGCCGTGCCGCTGGACGTGGTCCCAGCTGCCGCTGGAGCTCTGGTACATCTTCAGGTCGGTGGCGATCAGATAGAACTTGTCGCCTTCGGGGGAGCGGATCACGAACGGGTCGCGCAGCCCCTTCTCGCCGATGGTGGAGGTGAGCACCGGCTGCCCGGCGTTCAGCTCACGCCAGTGCAGCGCGTCGTTGCCGCGGCTGAGGGCGTAGCGGATCTGCTCGCCGTCGGCGGTGCCCTCGCCGGTGAAGTAGGCGAAGAGATAGCCGGCGTACTTCTGCTTGTTCACGGGTGGTGCTCCGGAGTGTGCGGGGCTGGGCGGCGCCGCGAGCAGGCCCAGCAGCAGGGCGAGGAGGGGGGGCCAGGGGGATCAGGAGCGTGCGGGCGGTGCGGGATCGCATGACACATCCTGTGGGAGTCTGGTGGATTCTGTGGGGTGAACTGGCTCCGGAGTGTTGTCACTTGGGGACCGTGCGTCAATTGGTGCGGGCGGGGTGCGGGCGATCGAAAATTTCGATCGCTTTCGTGCGGGCCTTGGCAACCTTTCCGTTCGAGGCGGCGACCAGGAAGCAGAAGCGGGCCGGGGCGGCCCCTCCGGCCCGCTTCGCTGCAGCAGCACCCCCATTTGCCTAGGAAAGGAACGCCCCGTGCGTCAGAGCATCGGACGCCACCGCAGGACCCGCACGCTTTCGATCGCCGCCGCGGTGGCCGTCGCCGCGGGGGCGGGTGGCGTCTTTCTCGGCCTCTCGGACAACGGATCGGCGCAGGCCGCCTCCACCACGGTCACCGTCTCCACCACCGCCCAGCTCCAGACGGCCGTGGCGGGCGCCGCAGCCGGTACGACCATCCAGGTGCGCGGCGGCACGTACTACCCGACGGCCACCCTCAAGTCCACGGCGAACGGCACGAGTGCGGCCCGGATCACGCTCGCCGCGTACGGCAGTGAGAAGGTGAAGATCGACGGCTCCAAGCTGGCCGCCGGCTCCTGGCTGGCCGGGATCTACGGCGACTACTGGACCGTCCAGAACATCACCTGGCAGAACTCTCCGGCGCAGGGCTTCGTCGTCACCTCGTCCGTCGGTGGCGTCTTCAAGAACCTGGTCACCGCGAACAACGGCGACTCCGGCTTCACCTTGCGCGGCGACGGCACGACGAACAACCTCGTGCAGAACCTCGACAGTTACGGCAACTACGACGCCGCGGGCCACGGCCAGAACGCCGACGGCATCGCCGTCAAGTTCGGCTCCGGCTCCGGCAACAAGATCACCGGCGCCCGCCTGTACAACAACTCGGACGACGGCCTCGACCTCTGGCAGTTCTCCTCGCCCGTGACCATCGAGCACTCCTGGTCCTACGGCAACGGCAAGAACCGCTGGAACGACAGCGCCTTCGAGGGCAACGGCAACGGCTACAAGCTCGGCGGCGGAGGCGTCACGGTCGCGCATGTCGTCAACAACAACGCGGCCTGGGACAACACCCTCAACGGCTTCACCGAGAACTCCAACCCCGGTGCCATCGTGCTCAACCGCAACACCGCGTACGCCAACGCCGAGGCCGGCTTCTACTTCGCCACCGGCAAGGCGCGCCTCGCGCGAAACCTCGCCGTGAGCAACAAGGGCGGCCTGGACAAGCTCGGCCCGTCCACCGTTTCCGCGGCCAACAACTGGGACAGCGGCGTCTCGACTCCGTCCTTCAAGTCGACGGACGCGACGACGGCGTACGGGGTCCGCTCGTCGAGCGGTTCGCTGCCGGCGACGACGTTCCTGACGACGGGCTCCACGACGATTGGCTCCACGATGAACTGACGCCCGCCGCGATTCGGCGAGTGAGCCGAAGGGGCGCGCCGGTGTCGAGGGGGCGAACGCGCGGAGGCCCGAAGGGCTGAGCACGATCGGCCCCTCGACACCGGCTGTAGCGCCCCGGAGGCGAACCGAGCCCTAAAAAGAGGAGTCACTCGTAGCTGATGTCGGACGTCGTGAACTTGCAGGTCTTGCCGTCCGGGCCGGTGCTGAGTTCGGTGGGCTCCTTGCCGGTGTTGTTGCCCTGGAAGCTGACGCATGTCTTGATCTTCTTCTTGCTGTCCCCGTGGATGCGGATGTTGCGCAGCGCGGCCGTGTCGCCGTAGTTGGCGTTGACGCCGACGATCGCCTTCATCGGCGCCGTCACATCCACGTCGTTGATGATGATCGTGCGCTTGTACTGGGTCTTGCAGTTGCCGCAAGAGCGCACCAGCTTGCCGGAGTTCTCGACCTGGAACTTGCTGACGACGAGCTTGCCCGCGCCGTTGAACTGGAGCACCTTGTCGTCGGCTCCCTTGGCACCGCCGCCGTAGACCGTGTACACGGCCGACGACGACTTGCCCTTGAAGCTGGCCGCGTCCTCGCCGACATCGAGCCACCACACGTTCTGCAGCGTGCAGCTGCCCAGGCAGTGGACGCCGTCGGCGGCGGGGGTGCCGATGATGACGTTCTTGAGGGTGGCACCGTCGGCGAGCTCGAAGACCGGGTCTTGGCTCTCGTCCTGGCCGGAGGTACCGAGGGCGCCGCTGCCGTAGAACTTCGTCAGCTTGCCGTCGTACGTGTCCGACACCGGGATCGTCTTCGAGACGGCCTTGCTGCCCTTGGCCGTGGGCCAGACGGAGCTCGCGCCCGCCGTGGTCAGCATCGACGTGGTGACCAGCGCTGCTCCGGTGAGGCCGAGGGCGGTGACGCCGCCGATCACGGCACGCCGCTTGGTGACCCGGCGGCGGTGTCGGACGCGCTGTTCAACTCGTGCAGTCATGACGCGGTTTCCTTGCGTGGAGGAGACAGGTGCGTCTGATGGTTGCCGCAGGTGAGGAAAGGGTTGCCGCGTCCGAAGATTTTTTACCGAGGTGACCGGTGGCTACGAGTCGCCGTCGTCGCTGGTGTTGGTCGCGAAGTTGCCCGCCACGCTCCGCTGTTCGTCCGCCGTCCGCGCGCTCGCCGAGTAGCTGTCGTCCTTGGCGTCCCGGCCGCCGCGCGTGTGGTCGTACTGGCCCGCGAACACCCACTCGCCGGCAGCGAGGGTGCGGCCGTCCTTGAGCACCCAGGTGTAGACGAGGAAACCGTCCCGCTCGACGACCGTCGTCGTGAAGTCGCTCTCGGGCGCCGAGCGCCAGGAACCCGCGTCGCTGACCCCACCGGTCTGCTTGATCTTCAACTCGACGGTGAGCGAGGTGACTTGCTCGGTGTTCTTGAGGGTCACATTGGACTGCGCCCAGAAGTCGTTGCTGTGCGGATCGATCGAGCCGTCGGACCACAGCGAGCCGTCCTGATGACCCGAGGCGGGTGCCTGGGGGGTTGCGGCGGGCGCGGAGCTGGGGGCTTTCGGGGTGTCCGAGGGGGGCGAACTCGGCTTCTCCGAGGGCGACTTCGACCCACCCGAAGTGTGGGTCGGCTGCGGTGGGACGGGCGCACGGCTCGTCGCGTCCGGCGAGTCGACCGGGGTCGGCGGCACCGAGACCGTCTGCTGCGGCCGCTGGTCCTCCTTGACCGCCGAGGCGACCGCGTAGCCGCCCACCGCGAGGACACCCGCGACCGCGGCCGTGGCGCCCACGACCCGCGCCCAGCCGAGCATCGGCAGACGCGCCGCACGTCGGGGGCGATACTCGGTGGCGCCGGACATCCCGCGCTCGACCCGGGCCAGGATGCGCGCGCGGTCGGGCTCGTGCGCCTCGGCCGCCTCGTGCAGCCTGGCGCGCAGCTCGTCGTGCACGTCCTGCGCCTTCCTCATCGGGCCCTTCCTCCGGCTCCACCCGTGGGCAGCACCCCTGCGTGCACCCGCATCGGGGCCTCTTCGGTGCCGAGGAGCCGCTTCAGTTCGGCCATGCCCTTCGACGTCTGAGACTTAACCGTACCCACGGAAACACCGAGGGCGAGAGCCGTGTCCTTCTCCGAGAGATCGAAAGCATGCCGTAGCACGACACACGCACGCTTACGGAACGGCAGTCTGCGCAGCGCTTCCTGAACATCGACCTTGCCCGGTACGTCGGGGTTCTCGGTCTTGTCCTCGCGCTGTGACCAGAACAGCGTGATCCGTCGGCGTTCGCGCACCGCGCTGCGGATCCGGGTTTTGGCCAAGTTGGCGACGACCCCACGGGCGTACGCCACCGGGTGGTCGGCCGCGCGCACCCGGTCCCAGCGGTGCCACAGGGCGAGCAGCGCGTCGGCCGCCAGATCGTCGGCGGCGTCCGCCTCGCCCGTCAACAGGTGGGCCAGACGCGAGAGTTCGGCGTAGTGCTGCTCGAAGAAGGCGTGGAACTCCACGGAGGCTGCGTCGTCGACGACAGTGCCCACGGGCTACCTCTCCTTGCTGCGGCTCTGAGCAACCGGTGCGGGTGCGTGCGTATACGGCCCCATGCGTCACCTGTGAAGAAAGGGTTTTCCGGTGGGGCAAGATGCGAGAGCGTACCAGCGTTCCGTACAGGCCTTCGAACGACGTGGGGCAGGCCGAACTCGATTCCGTAACACGGGGAAAACCTGCCCGCGGTTCAACGCGGGAACAATCCAGCCAACATCCGCACACCCCAGCACGCAGGTTACGAGGAGTATCGCCATGTCCGAAACCCAGAAGGTGGCCGACCGGCCAAGTGCCGCACCACCAGCGGCGAACAGCGTCGACCGGTTCTTCAAGATCTCCGAACGGGGCTCCACCTTCGGCCGGGAGATACGCGGCGGATTCGCCACGTTCTTCACGATGGCCTACATCCTTGTCCTGAATCCCATCATCCTCGGCAGCGCCAAGGACAAGTTCGGCCAGCAGCTCGACGCCGTCCAACTGACCACCGCCACCGCCCTGGTGGCCGCGGTCATGACGATCATCATGGGCGTCGGCGGCAACCTCCCGCTCGCCCTCGCCGCGGGCCTCGGCCTCAACGCGGTCGTGGCCTTCCAGATCGCCCCGCTGATGAGCTGGGACGACGCGATGGGCCTGATCGTCCTGGAGGGCCTGCTCATCTGCGTGTTGGTGGTGACGGGCCTGCGGGAAGCGGTGATGCACGCGATACCGCAGCCGCTGAAGCAGGCGATCAGCGTCGGCATCGGCCTGTTCATCGCCTTCATCGGCTTCGTCGACGCCGGGTTCGTCACCCGCATCCCGGACATCGCGAACACGACCGTACCCGTGCAACTCGGCGGAACGGGAGCGCTGGCGGGCTGGCCGGTGCTCGTCTTCTGTCTCGGCGTGCTGCTGACCATCGGGCTGCTCGCGCGCAAGGTCAAGGGCGCGATCCTGATCAGCATCGTGACCATGACGATCGTGGCGATCGTCATCAACTCCATCGCCGACATCAAGAGCTGGGGCCTGACCACGCCGGAGGTCCCCGACGACGTCGTGGCCTCGCCGGACTTCGGACTGCTCGGTCACTTCAGTCTGTTCGGCGCGTTCGGCGAGGCCGGCGCGATCACGGTCGTCCTGCTGATCTTCACGCTGATCCTGTCGGACTTCTTCGACACCATGGGCACGGTCGTCGGCATCAGCGCCGAGGCGGGGCTGCTGGACGAGGAGGGCAAGGTCCCCCACCTCGGCCGCGTGCTGCTCATCGACGGCGCGGCGGCGGTGGCCGGCGGCGCGGCCTCGGCCTCGTCCTCCACCTCGTACATCGAGTCGGCGGCTGGCGTCGGCGAGGGCTCCCGTACGGGCTTCTCGAACCTGGTCACGGGCGGCCTCTTCGCCCTCGCGCTCTTCCTGACCCCGCTGCTCACGATCGTCCCGCTGCAGGCCGCCGCCCCGGCCCTCGTCGCGGTCGGCTTCCTGATGATGACCCAGGTCAAGCACATCGACTGGGACAAGTACGAGATCGCCATCCCCGCGTTCCTGACGATCGCGGTGATGCCGTTCACGTACTCGATCACCAACGGCATCGGGGCGGGGTTCCTGGCCTACGTCCTGATCAAGACGGTGCTGGGGAAGGCGAAGGAGATCCACTGGCTGCTGTGGGGGGCCTCGGCGCTGTTCCTGGTGTACTTCGCGATCGATCCGTTGCAGCAACTGCTCGATGTGTAGGGAGTAGCGGTCGGCTGCGGATTGTTCGTGGCTGACCGCGCCCACGCGGCGGAGCCGCACATGTCACAGCCCCGCGCCCCTTACGGGGCCCGAGCACCCGATAGGGGCGCGGGGAACTGCGCGACCAGCCACAGGCGACCCGCAGCCGACCGACGACCCGCGCCGCTCAGTCCGCCAGCGCCACCCGCATCATCGCCTTGGCCACCGGCGCAGCCAACCCGTTGCCGCTGACCTCCGACCGGGCCGCGTCCGACTGCTCGACCATCACCGCGACGGCGACCTCCTTGCCGTTCGAGTCGGACTTCGCGTACGACGTGAACCAGGCGTACGGCGTCTTGCTGTTGTTCTCGCCGTGCTGGGCCGTACCCGTCTTGCCGCCGACGGTCGCGCCGGCGATCTGCGCGTTCGTCCCGGTGCCGTCCGTGACGACCGTCTCCATCGCGGACTGCAACTGCTCGGCGGTCGAGGAACTGACGATCTCCTTCGTCTCCGTGCTGTCGTCGTAGTCCTGCACCACATTGCCGTCGGAGTCACTGGTCTGCGACACCATGTGCGGCGAGACGAGCTTGCCGCCGTTGGCGATGGCAGCCGACACCATGGCCATCTGGAGCGGGGTCGCGGTCACGTCGTACTGGCCGATGCCGGTCAGCGCCGTGAACGCCTTGTCCATGTCCGAGGGGTACACGCTCGTGTACGCCCGCACCGGCACGTCCTGCGTCTTGTCGTTGAAACCGAACTTCTCGGCCATCGCCTTGACTTTGTCCTGGCCGAGGTCGACGGCCATCTTCCCGAAGACGTTGTTGCACGAGTACTGGAGCGCCACGCGGATCGAGGCGTTCTCGCAGGGCGCGTTCGGGTTCTCGTTCGTCAGCTCCCGGGTCGTGCCGGGCGGCGTGTACGGGTTCGGGCTCTCCGTCTCCGCATCCACGTCCGAGTACAGCCCGTTCTCCAGCGCGGCCGCCGCGACGACCAGCTTGAACGTCGACCCCGGCGGCAGCGGCTGGCGCAGCGCCCGGTTCGTCATCGGCTTGTCCGAGTCCTTGGTCAGCTTCTTCCAGGCGGCGCTGTCGCCGGTGCTGAGCCGCGAGGGGTCGTACGACGGCGTGGAGACGACCCCGAGGATCCTGCCCGTGGTCGGGTCGATCGCGACGGCCGCGCCCTTCTTGTCCCCGAGCGCTTCGTACGCCGCCTTCTGCACGTCCGGGTCGATCGTCGTGACCACGTCACCCGCGGCGGCACGCTTGCCCGTGACCGTGTCGAGGGGGTCCTTCAGCTGGTTGTCCGTGCCGTCGAGCAGGTCCTGGTAGATGCCCTCCAGCTGGGTCGCCCCGAACACCTGTGAGCTGTAGCCCGTGACGGCCGCGTACAGACTGCCGTCGGTGTACGTGCGCTTGTACTTGAGGTCGCTCCCCGTCGTCTGCGCGGAACCGGTGATCGCCTCACCGGCCACGATGATGTTCCCGAGCGGGTTCGCGTACTGCTCGATCGCGTTCCGCCGGTTGTCCTTGTCGTCCGCGAGTGCCTGGCCGTTGTAGAACTGCACCCAGGTCGCCCTGATCAACAGGGAGAGCACGAGCAGCAGAGTGAAGACGGCGGCACGCCTGATCGTCTTGTTCATCCCATTCAGGGGGACGAGCGGGGCCGGGCGAATCGTTCCCGGCCCCCGGATTTCTCATGCGCCCTTCATGAGCCCTGCCTACGGCTGGTCACAGTCGCCGGGTCGCGAGCGTCAGCCGGTCGCGGGCGTCGAAGAGGGCGTCCTTGACCATCTGCTCGTGCGCCGGCGTCAGCCGGGCCACCGGGACCGAGCAGCTGATCGCGTCACGGGCGGGGGTGCGGTAGGGGATCGCGACGCCGAAGCAGCGCAGCCCCAGCGTGTTCTCCTCACGGTCCACGGCGAAGCCCTGCTCCCGCACCTGGTGCAGCTCCTCGATGAGCTTCTCCCGGTCGGTGATCGTGTGCTCGGTGAGGGCGGGGAGCGTCTCGGGCAGCATCTTGCGGACCTGCTCGTCGGTGTGCGTGGCGAGCAGTGCCTTGCCGAGCGAGGTCGAGTGGGCGGGAAGGCGGCGGCCCACCCTGGTGAAGGGGCGCAGATAGTGCTGGGACTGGCGGGTGGCGAGGTAGACGACGTTCGTGCCGTCCAGGCGGGCGAGGTGGATGGTCTCCGTCGTGTCGTCCGAGAGCCGGTCCAGGGTGGGCCGGGCCGCGGCGACCACCTCGTCGCCGTCGATGTACGAGGTGCCGACGAGCAGGGCCCGTACGCCGATGCCGTACCGCGTGCCCGTCGCGTCCGTCTCGACCCAGCCGAGCTCCACGAGGGTGCGCAGCAACATATAGAGGCTGGACTTCGGATAGCCGACGGCTTCCTGGACCGCGGCCAGGGAGTGCATTCCGGGCCGGCCGGCGAAGTACTCGAGCAATTCCACGGTCCGCACCGCGGACTTGACCTGCGCCCCGCCGCCTGTCTCGGCTGCCGACATCGCCCTTGACCCTTTCGTTCGACGGGAAATAGTCTCCAACAGCATATTCACCATCAGAGACAGTGTTCAGCATATCGAACGCGCTGGTGAGTGACACAAGAACTGCGGCATTACATCTGGAGGGACCCGCGGTGTCAGCAGCACCAGTCTGGAGTGTCGACCCCCGAAACGGGAAGCAGCGCGAGCAGGTTGCGGTGGAGGCCACGGCCCAGGAAGTGGACGAGGCCGTCCGCGCCGCGCACGCCGCCCGAGGCGCCCTCGCCGACCGCACCGTGCGTGCGGCCTTCCTGCGCACCGCCGCGGACCTGCTCGAAGGGGCCAAGGAACAGCTCGTCGAGGCCGCCGACGCGGAGACCGCGCTCGGCCCGGTCCGGCTCACCGGCGAACTCGCCCGCACCTGCTACCAATTGCGCGCCTTCGCGGGCATCGTCGACGAGGGTGCGTTCCTCGACGTCGTGATCAACCACCCCGACGACACGGCGACCCCGCCGATCCCGGACCTGCGCCGCTACAAGGTGCCGCTGGGCGTCGTCGCCGTCTACTCCGCCTCGAACTTCCCCTTCGCCTTCTCGGTCCCGGGCGGCGACACCGCGAGCGCGCTGGCGGCCGGGTGCCCGGTCGTGGTCAAGGCGCACCCCGACCACCCGGGGCTCTCCGAGCTGGTCGCGGCCGTACTGCGCCGGGCCGCTGCCCAGCACGACATCCCGGCGGGTGTCGTCGGTCTCGTGCACGGCTTCGAGGCGGGCGTCGAGCTGGTCAAGCACCCGCTGATCACGGCGGCCGGCTTCACCGGTTCCGTCCGCGGCGGACGGGCGCTCTTCGACGCGGCGGCCGCGCGCCCCGTACCGATCCCGTTCCATGGCGAACTCGGCTCGCTCAACCCGGTCGTCATCACCGAGGCCGCGGCGGCCGAGCGGGCCGAGGCGATCGGCGCCGGGCTCGCGGGCTCGATGACGCTGGGCGTCGGCCAGTTCTGTGTGAAGCCGGGCCTGGTACTGGCACCCGCGGGCGCGGCGGGGGACCGCCTGCTCAAGTCCCTCACGGATGCCGTCAGCGACACCGACGCGGGCGTGCTCCTGGACCACCGCATGCGCGACAACTTCATCGCCGGGGTCGCCGAGCGCGCCGAACTCCCCGAGGTGGAGGCACCGGTGACTCCAGGCTCGGGCGGTGACCACACGGTGAGCCCCGGCTTCCTGACGGTCCCCGCGCAGAAGCTCGCAGCCTCCGGTGAGCACGACCTGCTCCTGGAGGAGTGCTTCGGCCCGCTCACCGTGGTCGCCCGCTACGAGGACGAGTCCGAGGCCAGCGCGGTCCTCTCGCGCCTCCCCGGCAACCTCACCGCGACCGTCCAGCTCTCCACCGAGGAGGCGGCGGGCGAGGGGCGCGGCGCGGAGATCCTCGCCGAGCTGACGCCGCTCGCCGGGCGCGTCCTGGTCAACGGCTGGCCGACGGGTGTCGCCGTCGCCCCGGCCCAGCACCACGGCGGGCCGTACCCGGCGACCACGTCCACGTCGACCTCCGTCGGCGGGACGGCGATCGAGCGGTGGCTGCGGCCGGTGGCGTATCAGGGTGCCCCCGAGGCGCTTCTTCCGCCGGAGCTGCGGGACGACAACCCGCTGGGGCTGCCCCGCCGGTACGACGGCCGACTGGAGCGGTAGGGGTCGTCAAGGGCGCGGCACTGACCTGAGAGACTCACTCAATGGATGTCGAACTCCCCGAACTCCCTTTCCCTCTCCGCACGTACGGGCCCGACGGGCACTGGTCGTACGAGGACGGGATGCTCACCGGCTGGGCGGGTCCTCGCCAGGACCGCTTCGTGCCGCCCACCGGTGAGGCGCTGGACCCGGCCTCCGACGCACCGCGCCTCCTTGGTGCGCCGGAGGGCGACTTCCAGCTGATCGCCCGCGTCACGGTCGGCTTCGCGGGTTCCTTCGACGCGGGTGTCCTCTACGTCCACGTGGGGGAGCGGGCCTGGGCGAAGCTCTGCCTGGAGTACTCCCCGGATGTGGCCACCGTCTGCACGGTGGTCACCCGGGGGCACTCCGACGACGCGAACTCCTTCACGGTGGAGGGCAGTTCCGTCTGGCTGCGGATCAGTCGGACCGGCCGCGCGTTCGCGTTCCACGCCTCCCGCGACGGCGAGAAGTGGACCTTCATCCGCCTCTTCACCCTGGGTGACGAGAAGGAGACCTCCGACGCGCTCGTCGGCTTCATGACGCAGTCGCCGTTGGGGGAGGGCTGCGTGGTCACGTACGACGGAATCGAGTTCCGCCCCAACTGGCCGAAGGACTTGAGGGACGGCAGCTGATCTCGCCCCCGCCGCCCCTACCCGTCCTATCCCTGGGGGCTCCGCCCCCAGACCCCCGCCTTCGCCCGAAGGGCTCGTCCTCAAACGCCGGACGGGCTGGATATCCCCGGCCGGGGTGTGATCTTTCAGCCCGTCCACCGGATACTCGTAACTGGTAGTTCTGTGACAGGGCTGAAGGGACCCCGCCCGCCACATGGCCGAACGTCACGACTCGGCGGAAGAGGCCATGACTGGTGCGTCCGGTGTGGCGCAGACACCAGTCCTGCGCCGTTTCTTGCTCTTCCCGCGAGCCAATTTTCGTCGCAGCCAGGTGTCACGCAGAAGGCTTCGAAGGTGACTCCGCCTTCCGGTTCATGACGGATCGTGTGGGGGGCGTAGCGCAGAACGGCACGGCTCATGCGGACGCCTCAGCGGGTTGTACGGAGCTGTCGTCGGCTTCGTCGTCCTCTTCGTCTTCGCTGCTCTCGGGCACGGACAGGCGAAGTCCTCGGCTCTGTGCGATCCGCAGTGCGTCAGTCAGACACTCCGTCAGACGCAGCAGCGTGTAGCGCACCTCGGCATGTGTGGACATGGGGTCGTCCAGCACCTTGGATGCTTCCGTGAGTGTGTCCGCGCCCAGGGCGAGCTGCGCGGCTTCGAAGTCGTCGGCAAGCCGGGACATGAACCCGCCTTCGTCGTCGGTGCTCAGCAAGCATCGCTTGCCGTCCTCTGTTGTCCAGGGCAGTAACCGGGGTCGGTGTCCCGACGACACATCGGCAAGGTCACGCCGCTGCTGCCGGTCGCTGTCCGTTCTCTGCATCGCTTCGGCCCCCTCTACTGGTTACTCGGTAGAGGGAACCTACGGGCGCTCGGAAGCTCAATCCATGTGCTCGCAGCGGTAGTTCAGCGCCTTGCGCGACCGATCTACCACGCTCCGTAGCGTCTACCCGGCAACCCGAAGATGAGCCGCCATGCTGCGTATGTCTTCCGTCAGCGTCCGCTTGCGGGTCTTGAGGATGTCCGCCATCACGCGCCGGGCCATGGGCTGATGGGTCATCCACTCGCTGGACGTACGGCGGATGCGGGTCAGCTCATCCATGGCGTCTTGGTGCGACCCGAGCACGACGTGAGCGCGGGCAACGTCCAGCCGGTGACGGCCCCAGTTGTTGGGGCTCAACGTCCCGTAGTTCCGTACCGCTTTGGCGCTCAGCGGTCCGTCATCGGCCCGACGGAGCACGCCCCGCGAATCGCCGATCAGCGACAGGTCTTCTACGGCTTTCGCCTCAACGGTGACGGGACCGAACGCACCCCAGTGAGAAGGGAAGTCGAGGTGTTCACCGTCCAGCGCGCCCCCGGCGGTTCGTGCCATCCTGCGGGCTTCCTGCGCTACGTCCGGCCGGTTGTTGCGCACTGATGCCGCCGCAACCCTCAGCCACAGTTCACCCCACACAGCGAGGTTCGCGGGTGTTGCTCCGGACATGCGCGGTTCGATCTCCGCTGCCGTCTGCGCTGCAAGCTGTTCGGACTCGTCGAATCGGTCCTGTCGTAGCAAGAGCCAGCACAGCCCCACAACTCCCGTTGCCGCCAACTGGGTCTGGCCGGTCTCGCGGGCAAGGCGGATGGCCTCAGCGAGCGCGAAATAGGCCATGTCGTACTGCCGGACCTGAGTCAGGTACTTGCCTGTGAGCAGCAGCGCATGAGCCCGCGCGATCGTGGCGTGCTGTTGCTCCTCGCCTTCGAGGGCGGCAACGGCGGCCTCGGAGGAACGCAGCAGGTCGGGCAACTTGCGTGCTACAGACGTGTACCGGTCCGCCTGGTAGAGCGCGTGACCGTCCTGCACGCCTTGGCGGATGGCGGACAATTCCCCGGCATCACCGGGTTCAGAAAGGGGCACCGAAAGCCCGACGGGAGGCATGAGAGCCCGCCTCAGCTCCGCCAGGTAGCGACGGTTCGCCTCATCCTCCTTGCCAAGTACGGACTTCGGGGCTTCCGTGGCGAACAGGGCAGACGTCGAGACCCCCAGCGCGCGGGCAAGGGCAGCAAGCGTGTCCATGCTGACGTGCCCGCCTTGCTCTGCCTTGCGCACGGTGCTCAGCGAGAGATCCGCCGCTTCAGCCAAGCCCTCTTGGCTCAGTCCAGCCGTACGGCGGAACTTCCTGACGTTGTCTGCCAACCCTGTGGACATCGACACTCACCTCACGTCAAGCGTATGCCCCCGCCGTCGACGGGCAACTCTGATCAGTCAAGCCGGACCGCTCGCCAGATCATCTGATGCGCCGCCAGAAACGGAGAAAGCCCCGCACTCAACTCCCTCGGACAGGGAAGTGAGTACGGGGCTTTACTGTCAGCGCTGTCAGCCGTTCACAACACCTGTCAGCCGTGCGGCGGCCTTCCCGCCGAACAGTGCGAGACCGCAGTACCGGTAGTTCGTTAAATCCGGCAGTAGAGGTCAAGACCGTGTCCGGTAGTGACCGCGTTGATCAGGGACTGGAGCTCGGAGGGCGGGTCCGTGTCCGTCCAGGCTCGCTACCACCGGTTGAGGGTGATGGCGGGGGTGAGCCAGGAACGAACGGCCCATAAGGCCTGGGGCCAGCAAGGAAGTTGGGGCTGTTGGGGTATGGCTGGGCCCCCTCTCTGGCCCCTTGTGGGGGCACGGGTCCGGCGCGGTGGCATCCAGGGGCCCGGGTGGTGCGAACCACTGGTCCCAGCAGAAGGAGAAGGCACAGTTGACCAGGGTCTGGTGGCGGCGGATGGCGCGGTCGGTGCGGACCTGGAAGTCGGCCCAGCCGAGTTCGTCTTTGACCTGCTTGTAGCTCTGCTCGATCCACGGCCGCAGTCCGTAGAGGCGGACGGTCTCGGCGAGGTCGGCCGGCGGGTGCGGGCTGGTGGCGGCGTGGGGGGCTTCAGGGTGGGGCAGGTTGGTGGCCAAGTACCAGGTGGCCTTCTCCGGCAAGCCGGCCGGGTCGGTGGTGGCCACGACCAGCCGACAGGGTGAGTTGGGGCCGTAGCCGCCCGGGCGGGCGTCAGCGGCCCACCAGGTCTCGGTGTGCCCGTCGCGGAAGTGACGCTCCACGGCCGTCCAGTCGCCGGGACGACCGGCATCCCTCCAGGCCAGGGCGTGGGCGGCCTCAACGGGGGTGTGCGGCTGGTCGACCAGGGCCCAGACACCGTTGCGAGGCTTGAGCGTCACCACATAGGCCAGGCCGGCCTCGCGCAGTGCGAGATACCAGTCGTCGCTGACCGAGTAGGCGCAGTCGGAGACCACAGCCCGGCAGTCGAAGCCCGCCTCCTTCCCGCGGGCCGCGAGCGCAGCGGCCAGCTGCGGTTTCGTGCGAAAGGCCGGATCGGACCGGCCGCGGGCGAAGTGGTGGGCGGGGGTGTAAGGAGTCGCGTGCAGCGGGTAGTACACGCGGCCGTCGGTCCACACCGTGGTCACCGTGACGATGCCATTGTCGGTCTTGCCATACCGGCCCAGCCACTGCCGGCCCACGTGCGCGGTGGCTGTGCCGTCCTTGCGGTCCCCGGAGTCGTCGATCACGATGACCCCGCCGTCGTGCGGAGCCGTCGCCGGCTGCTCGCGCAGCAGTTCAAGCAGCCGGTCGTTGACCTGTTCGGCGTCCCAGGGGGGACTTGGACAGGAGGCTGCAGCCGCTGCACCCCCGGCATCCCCACGCCTGTCACCGGCTCCGCGCCTGCCAGGCAGGTGATCGTCTTGTTGCGCTCCCGCGGCGCCAGCAGCCCGGTCAGATACTCGCGAAACCCCCGCCGCTGCGCGAGACTGAAGAAGAGGTCGTCGAACCGGTCCGCGTACTCTTCCAACGGCCCCGGCGCGGGCGGACACGGACGGCGAGCGGTCATCTGCAGCCTCCAGCAGAGCAGTTGACTCCTAACACCGACCTACGACCAACCCGACCTGCCGTCAACCCGCACCACCGCCGGATTTAACGAACTACCGGTAGAGGGCGTCTGAAAAGCCTGTCAGCGGGCAAGTTGCCTGGTAGCCGGGCGGTGGCGCATTTTCGGGGGCTGGGGTGTGCGGGCTGCGTACCCGTCACTCGACGGATCTTTCTGATGCGGAGTGGGAGATTCTTTTTCCGCTGGTTCCGGCGGTCAAGTCTGGTGGGCGACCAGCGAAGCACTCGCGGCGGGAGATCCTCAACGCGCTGGCCTACTGGCTGCGGGCCGGCTGCGCCTGGAGACTCTTGCCGCATGATTTACCGCCGTGGCAGACGGTTTACCACTACTGGCGGCGCTGGCAGAAGGATGGCGTGTGGGAGCGGATGTTGACGGCACTGCGTGAACGCGAACGGGTGCAGCTTGGCCGTGATCCCACTCCCAGTGCCGCCATTGTGGACAGCCAGAGTGTTCGGGCCAGTGAGCGCGGTGGCCTGCACGGTTACGACGGCGCCAAGAAGGTCAGCGGCATCAAGCGCCACCTGCTCGTCGACACCCGCGGCACCGTCCTGGTCACCTGCGTGAGACCGGCCAACGTCGGCGACCGCGATGGTGCTGTGGTGCTGTTCTCCCGCGCTGCCGATGCCTTTTCGCGTCTGCGGCACGTGTGGGCGGACCAGGGCTACCGCGGCGCTGACTTCCACGCGTGGGCACTGGAAGCCACAGGTATCACTGTGGAGGTCGTGCAGCGCCGCGACGGTGGATTCCGCTCAACCTGGGCCCGGGTGGGGGCACCGCCACCGGCCGTGCCCCAGTTCGCGGTGGTCCCCCGGCGTTGGGTGGTAGAGCAGACGTTTGCCTGGCTGGGGCGATGCCGTCGCCTGTCGAAGGACTACGAATACCTGCGCGTCTGCTCGGAGAACGCCATCTACCTCTCCATGGCCATGCTCCTCGTGCGCCGCCTCGCAAGACCAGCCCGCTGACAGGCTTTTCAGACGCCCTCTAGTCACTCGGCGGACGAGATCGTGCCATGTCTTCCCAGTGTGCGGAGCGCTCGCTCGTTTGAGATAGCGGAACTGCGTCCCAGTCAGGGTGTTGCTTACCCTCCGGTGTCTTGACGCTCCCCTGCAGACTACTGTGGCGAATCCTCCGAAATTCCAGCCATATGCAGATTAATGCGCCCGAACCGCTGCCACTTCGGGGCATTACTCGCAGCGTGAGAAGTGCGTCGAGTCTCAGCCACATTTTGGTTCCGCGGGAATCATGGGAAATCCGTGCATCCCTTGATTCCCGGCGGTTTTCGGATGTTCCCCGCGCTGTGCCGTTGACCGATGTCACGCCATGCGGGTCAAGGATCACTTTCGCAAGCTTGATCGAACAGGCATGGGTCTATATAAATGACGAGGGCTGCGTGGTCTGAACCACGTGGCATGGGGGCGCTGCTTGGGCAAGCATTCGACGCCACATGTCCGGCGCGCTGAAATCGGGCATTTCGCGTGCAATCGCGTACTGCCCGAAAGGCACTGGCAAAGGATCGCAAGCGCTGACACCCGCAGCGCTGTCCCGCCCGAAACCGTTTCCCGACGCAAGCCCATGAAGAAAGGGCCTCCCGGCCTGGCCGTCAACCGATGACCGGGGAGCCCTTTCAGGTTGGAACACCCAGATTTCAAGAGGAGAATCATGCGTTCCACTGCCACTATACGCAGAGTTGTTGCCGGAGCAGTATTCGCTGGTGCTGTTCTGGCGACGAGCCCGTACTCGGCAAGCGCGGACTCGACTCCCGACGTCATGATCGCATCCACCGTGGGCGTCGATGCCAGGGCGTACGCGGAGGCCCACCCTGGCGAGATGCAGACGATGGCTTCACTCTGCGGATCCTCCTACGACGTGATCGTCCTCGGCCTGCGTCTCCCGACGGACGCGAGTCGCCTGGGCACCCTGTGGGTCTACTCGAACACATCGGCGCCCAGCAACGGCCAGAACACCTGCGCCCTGTTCGACAACAACACAGGCAGCGCCAAGTGGATGAAGCTCGAACTCTGCGACAACTACACCGCCACTCCTTGCGAGGTCGACCAGGGCACGTTCAGTCAGTACGCCGGCCCGGTGTGGCAGGAACCCGGCGGCTGCGGCAAGGTGACCGCGCTCATGAAGGACTCCTCCAGCTCCACCACCTACATCATCAACCGTGTGATCACCAACGTCACCGGTTGCAACTGAGGAAGAATCCGTGACAGATCGAACTACCGCTGTGCGTCGCCTCGGGGCGGCGCACAGCGCCCCACTGGCGTCCGCGCTCGGTGCCGCCCTGCTGTGCGCCCTGATCACCTCCTGCGGCAGCGACACAGGGCGCCCCGCCGAGGCCGGAGCGTCGGTGTCGGCCCCGGCCGCGGAGCCGTCCCCGTCCGAACCGCCCCCCTCCGGACCGGCGGTGGCCGTCGGCCCTGGCGGAGAAGACAAGGAGGCTCAGGAGGAGGCGGCCCGTGAACGGGCAGCCGCTGCGGCGAGCGGTGACCCGGTCTCGCCCCAGCCATATGACCCGTCCAGGGAGGATTTTCAGGACCCGGTTCTGACGGAAGGCGACGTGACCGTCTACCGCCCCACGGTCACGGACTCGAGGGTGACCGTCCCAGTCGCCGTCGTCAACCGGGGCACGGAAACGTCCTTCTACGACGTCGCTTTGAAGGTCACCGGCCCCGGCGGGTTCGACGCCGATCTAAACGTCCGTATCAGGGGCGCCGGACTCGCCCCCGAAGCATCCTGGCCCACCGAACTCACCGCCACCGACCCGGGCAAGCCCGTCCCCGCCAAGCCGGTCATCAGCATCAAGAGGATCGACAAACGACCGTACGGCAGTGACTGAGGCCCGTCGGCCGGGTTGGCCATGAGGCGCTGCGCCTGCACCTCGGCTGCCGCGCTTGCGGACTGGCACATACCGGCTCAGGTGATGCTCGGCATCACCGCGGAGGGAGTCGAACATGCGGCAGGCGACCCGGTTAGTCGTGCCGGGTGTCACGGTTAACCCGCTGGTCGGAAACTTCTACGCGTCTCGTACTGAGCGACCGAGGGCTTCCCATGTGATTTCTGCCCATCGCACACATTGAAGGGGAACTCGAATGCCGATCACTGTCAGGACCGCCCCGCACGCGGCTCCAGCCGCCGCCACCGCGCGCTGACCAGAGCGTTTCATTTCCTCCGGTGAGGTCGGCCTGAGCGCCGCCCAGAGCCCGGCCACTGTTCCGGCGGATCGGCAATCTTTGTCGCCGGCTCTTGTTTAACACCGCGCACACCACACGGAAAAGGATGCCCTGCCATGGCTGACGAGATGGTCCTGAAGGCTCAGAAGTGGGTCAACTCGACCTATCAAGGTGTCTCCGGATACAACGCGTGTCCGGAGAACGGCAAGACCGGCTGGTCCACCATGTACTCCCTGATCCGTGGCCTCCAGCATGAATTGGGTATCACCACACTGTCCGACACCTTCGGACCCACCACGCTGGCCAAGCTCACTGAGCACGGCGGCTTCGCCGACAGCGAAGAGAACACGAACATCATCAAGATTGTTCAGTCCGCATTCTTCTGCAAGGGCTATCACGCGGGGGACATCGACGGATATCAGGGATCCGCCACTTTCTCGGCCATCGAGGACATGCAGTCCGACATGGGCTTGGAGGGAGCCTCCGGGGGCTATATGCCTCCCAAGGCCGTGAAGGCCCTGCTGACCATGGATGCCTATGTGCTCGTCTCCGGTGGCACCGACAAGGTTCGCGGAATTCAGCGCTGGCTGAACCTGAGGTACTGGCAGAAGTCGACCTTCTACTTCATTCCCTGCGACGGAATTTACTCCCGCGACGTACAGACAGCCCTCATGAAGGCCATTCAGTACGAGATCGGTATACCGGAGGACTCCGCCACCGGCAACTTCGGGTCGGGCACCCAGGCTGGGCTGAGGGCGCATCCCCTCTCCGCGGGAAGCACGGGAATTTTCGTCGAGCTGTTCTCCGCCGCCGCCGTATTCAACGGACCTGCCTGGTACAAGACCAGTGAGGGCGAGGATGCGACCCGTGAAGCGTCCTCCACCAGCACCTACGACGACCAACTGCAGTCCTACATACGGGCGTTCCAGGAATTCTCCCAGCTCCCCAAGAATGGCGACGGCAACTACCAGACCTGGGCGCAGCTGCTCGTGTCCATGGGCGATCCCGACCGGGCTGCCACGGCCTGTGACACCCGGTTCACCATCACCGCCTCACGTGCCGCCGCGCTCAAGTCAGCCGGATACGACTGCGTGGGCCGCTATCTGGACGAGGAGCCGAGCGGCACCCTGAACAAGGAAATTCAGCCGGGCGAACTCAGCGACATCTTCGGGGCGGGAATGCGCTGCTTCCCCATCTTCCAGTACGGGGCCCGCGTACTCGCCGACTTCTCGTACTCCTCCGGGTATCAGCATGGACTGAAAGCCCACGAGCGTGGCAAGTACTACGGCTTCAACCGTGGCACCGTGATCTATTTCGCGGTCGACTACGACGCCACCGACCCCGAGATCACCAGCAATATCCTGCCGTACTTCTACGGTGTGCGGTCGGCGCTCGCCTCGCAGGGCGGGCACTATGTGCCCGGCGTCTACGGCTCACGGAATGTCTCTGGCCGCGTCACCAACGAGGCGTATGTGCGGTGGGCGTTCGTCTCCGGCATGTCCTGGGGTTTCTCCGGCAACCTCGGCTTTCCGCTGCCGAAGAACTGGGCGTTCAACCAGATCAAGGAGTTCCAGTTCACGGCGGGGAGCGACACCTTCGACCTCGACCGCGTCGTGCACAAGACGGGCGCCGACTTCGGGGTCTCGTCGGTCAATGCCGCGAGCACTCCCACCGACGATTTCATCAGCTATATCGCCGAGCTGTACCGCCTGGCCCAGGCCTACGGGTCAGGTGACCCGAACCTTGCTGTCATGGACTTTGTCCGGCACGAGGAGTACAACGACATTCAGTGGAAGGCACTGATCGGCACCGCGGACGCGGGCTTCATCAGTTACGCCAAGTCCAACGGCATGAGCGTCAGATCCAGCTTCGTCGACAGCTTCACCGGAACCGAACTCGGCGCGGAGCATCTGCTCGCGACCATGTGCGGTCACTACAAGAGCGTCCAGCCCGGCGGCAATCTCACCAACCGCGGCGATGTGGCCGGGTGGGGCGGGGATCTGGCGACCTTCTACGGCGAGTGGCGGCGCGACGCGGGCGAATACGCCGACGGCCGCTCCTACTGCGCCGCCCGGCTGGCCAAGCCGGACGTCCTGTCGTCCTTCGGTTACTCCGACCTGATCGAGGACGCCGACGGATACCTGATCGCCAAAGCGGTCAAGGGCGGCAAGGACATTGTGACCGCGTTCCGTGACCATTACGTCTACGGCGGCAACCTCACCCGGTTCAAGCGCTACTACAGCGAGCGTTTCCACGGATCCAGCCAGGGAGTCGTCGACGTCTCCTACAACATGCTGGCCCAGCAGGACGACAGCCTGATCATCGCGGGTATCACGTACCTCATCAACAGCACCGGTGGCTACCCCACCGTCGCGCCCGGGGCGCTCGCCTACGCGAAACTTGAGTTGTACCTGCTGGGCTTCGCCGACGCGGTACAGGAGCGCGTCGGTTCCGAGAACCGTCTGCGCGCCGCCTACGTGGCCCGTCACGGCGACCCCCGTTAAGAGAAAGCGGCCCATTGAACGTCGACCCCGGGAGCGCGCTTGTCGTCGTAGCGTTCGTCGCCCTTCCCCTCGGCATCGGACTGCTCGTGGTCAAGGCCCTCCATCTGCTCGCCGCACGACGCTGGTTCTTCTCCCGTACCGCCGAGGGGCCCGGGCGCGGGCTGGAGCTGATCGCTCTCGGTCTCGGCGCGGGTCTGCTGGCCTACGCGGCGGGACTGTTCGTCGGCTTCGACACTGGCGGATCCCATGACGCCTGTGTGCGAGCCTCGGGCAGCCCCCCGAAGGGCGAGGGCCCGCAGGGCGACCTCACGCTCGTCGAAGGTTTCCTGCCACTGTCACGCGACTGCCGCTGGAGCGACGGCACGCATATCGACCTCGTCCCGGTCTGGGTGAACGTCGTGATCTTCGCGGCCCTCGCCGGGATCGCCGTCGGCACCGCCCTCGCCGTCCGAGGAAGCATGCGCCGTCGCACAGCCCGTACCACCGCACCCCGAACCCGTCACCAGGCCCAGGAGCGAACACGATGAAGAGTCTGACCAGACGCCGCGTCCTCACAACCGGACTGGGCCTCGCGGGAGGCCTGGGACTGGCCGTCACCGGAGGCACCGGGGCGGCCCATGCGGCGGGCCGCTCGCAGCCCTCGGCGCAGACTGAGGAGTGGACGCGGAAGACCACCGCCAACGGCTGGGCCGTCACCGGCTACGAGGGCATCGCCCCCCACAAGGTCGAGGGGTCCCCGGTGACGGTCGCCCTGCGCGGTGGAGCGGTAGCGACGGTGCTGACCTATGTCGCCCGCCGGTTCTTCTACGAGATCGACTCCAGCCTCTCGTCCGAAGACATCACCGGCCATACCTCGCGTCGCGACATCGCCGCCGCGTTCGAAAGCAACTATCTGTCCGGCACCGCGATCGCCATCCGGCCCGGTGCCTACCCGCTGGGGGTCAAGGACGGTCTGTTCCCTCACGAGATCGTCGTGGTGCGTGACATCCTCGCCGAATGCGACGGCGTGGTGCGCTGGGGCAGGGACGAAGAGGTGCCGAAGGAGTCCCACTTCCAGATCGACCTCGCGCCCGGGGACAAGCGCCTGAAGGCCCTCGCCGCGAAGATCGACCAGTGGAACCGGACCCCCGGCCAGGGCGCCGGCTCCGTGGACGCCTCCCTCCCCGCCCGCCGCCAGGCCGCCCGCGCCCTGGAACGGCGTCAGGCCCGCTGACGCGGAACGCGCCCGGGCACGCAGGGGGCGGCGAAACCCCTGCGCTCCAGGTGAGAACAGCTGCTGGACCAACGAGGAACATCGGCGGGTACCGGGCTGAGAATGTACAGTCCGGTACCCGTGAAATCACCGGCCAGTAAGGTCACTCGGACCGCAGCCCTCCGGCCGCATCATCCGCCACAGCGGAGGCATGCCGGCCAATGGCACCAGCAGAATCATCGCGGCGCCCGCGCCCGCGAAGGGCGCGAAGACCCACCAATCCTTGACCGGTTTGACGATGGGTGCAGATCTATTGAGGCTTCCAGTGATCAGGCCCCGGCGTGTCTCGGAGCGGGCCTGGTGGTTGCGGGTGAACTCCTGTTCCTCGTGCCAGGCCCAGTTTGCACCGAAGTCGCCGTTGCTGTGCAGGGCACGGAGATTCAGAACAGCCTCGGCGCCGGAAGGGCCCGAGCGGGCTCCGGTGATCTTGAGTCGTTCTTTGACCAGGTGACAGCACGCCCCCTCGGTGATCCCGGTGGCGATCGGGAACCCCTCGTTCAGAGCAAGGTCGTAGCGCAGGGAGGCGGCCTTGTTCTTCAGTAGCCGACGGCGTCGTCAATGCCCTTGCGTAAGCAGGGCCTGAGTCCGGTGTCGCCAGCAGTCCGCGCGCCGGTACTCATCTGGTGCTGCGCCTTGCCGTGGCCGAGCTGGGCGTGGGGAATCAGTAGGTGCGGTTGAACGTTGAACAGGATAGTGGAGGGTCGCTTAGGGTCCCTCCGTAGTGCCGAGATCCTGGAGAGAAGAAGAGACATGCGCGTCGAGATCTGGAGCGACATCGCCTGCCCCTGGTGCTACGTGGGCAAGGCCCGTTTCGAGAAGGCGCTCGACGCCTTCCCGCACCGCGACGAGGTCGAGGTGGTGCACCGTTCCTTCGAGCTCGACCCGGGCCGGGCCAAGAGCGACATCCAGCCCGTCCTCACGACGCTGACCAAGAAGTACGGCATGAGCGAGGCACAGGCGCAGGCCGCCCAGGACAACCTGGGCACGCAGGCCGCCGCCGAGGGCCTGAAGATCCGCACCCGGGACCGCGACCAGGGCAGCACCTTCGACATGCACCGCCTCCTGCACTTCGCCAAGGAGCAGGGCCGCCAGGGCGAGCTGATCGGCCTGCTGTACAAGGCGAACTTCGCCGAGGAGCGGACCGTCTTCGGCGACGACGAGCGGCTCGTGGAGCTGGCCGTCACCGCCGGGCTCGACGCGGACGCCGCCCGCAAGGTCCTCGCCGACCCGAAGGCGTACGCCGACGACGTGCGCGCCGACGAGCGCGAGGCCGCGGAGCTGGGCGCGAACGGCGTGCCGTTCTTCGTCCTCGACCGCAAGTACGGCGTCTCCGGCGCCCAGCCCGCCGAGGTCTTCGCGCAGGCGCTGACGCAGGCGTGGGGCGAGCGCCCGCCGCTGAAACTGATCCAGGACGCTTCCGCCGACGGCGCGAACGCGGAGGTCTGCGGCCCGGACGGATGTGCCGTACCGCAGCAGTGAAAGCGCAGGTCGGGGCGGATGTATAAGCGTTCCTTAGCGGAACCGGGCAGAATTCCGCAATGGACGAGGGGTTCGCGGGGCAGCACAGTGGTCCCATGGAGACCTTCGAGACCCTCGTCCGTGCTGAGTTCGCTCCGAAGAACACCTACCTGAACACCGCGAGCACCGGGCTCCTGCCGGCCCGCGCGGTGGCCGCGATGCGCACCGCCGTGGAGAGTGTCGCCGCCGGGCAGCCGTCCGACATGTTCGCGGACGTCGAGGCCGCCCGCGCCTCGTTCGCACGTCTGGTCGGGGTCCCGGGCCGCCGGGTGGCGGCCGGGGCGTCGGTCGCCGTCTACACCGGACTGATCGCCGCCTCGCTGCCCCCGGGCGCCGAAGTCCTCACCGCCGAGGCGGACTTCAGCTCCACCGTGAACCCCTTCCACATCCGCGGCGACCTCAAGGTGCGCGCCGTCCCCCTGGAGCGGCTCGCGGACTCCGTACGCCCCGGCACCGCGCTCGTCGCGGTCAGCGCCGCACAGTCCGCGGACGGCCGGGTCGCCGACCTGCCCGCGATCCGCGAGGCGGCGCGGGCGCACGGGGCGCGTACCTACGTCGACGTGTCCCAGGCGGCCGGATGGCTGCCCCTGGACGCGGACGCGTACGACTATGTCTCCTGCGTCGCCTTCAAGTGGCTCGTCTGCCCCCGGGGCGTGTCCTTCCTGGTCGTCCCGGAGGACCTCGGGGGGCTCAATCCGGTGTTCGCCGGCTGGATCGCGGGTGAGGCCCCCTGGGACAGCTGCTACGGCCCGGTCGAGGAACTCGCCCACTCCGCCCGGCGCTTCGACGAGAGCCCCAGCCTCTTCTCGTACGCGGGTGCCCGGCATTCGTTGGAGCTCGTCGAGCAGCTCGGCGTCAAGAACGTACACGCCCACGACCTCGCCCTCGCCGAGCGCTTCCTGGCCGGCCTGCGCGAACTCGGCCACGCACCGGTGCCCGCCCCCGGCTCGGCCATCGTGTCGGTGCCCGGACTCGGCCACCGGCAGCCCGGTCTGAGCGAGGCGGGAGTCGAAGTGTCCGACCGCGCGGGCAACTTGCGAGCGGCCTTCCACCTGTACAACACGCCGGCCGATGTCGACCGGCTGCTGGACGTCCTGTCCGGATGAGCCCGGTTGGCCCCGGATGACTCCGGTTGCCCTCTGGCGCGGACTTCGGCGGGGCGCTAGGAAGGCACCACGAGGTGGTGGTGCCGGTGGAGCCGATGCTCGAAGAACCTCCCGTGGACGCGGAGTTGCATCGACGGCTGGTGTACGGGGACGAGTCCGCGCTGAGCGAGGCCTACGCCGCGTACGGCGGTCTGGTGCGGCGCGTCGCCGTCCGCGTCACCCGTAGCCCGGCCGCCGCCGAGGACGTGGCACAGGAGGTCTTCGCGCAGTTGTGGAGCAGGCCGTACGCCTTCGACGCGCGCCGCGGCTCGCTGCGCACCTGGCTGTCCATGCTCGCCCACCGACGGGCCGTGGACTGGGTGCGCAGCGAGGCCCGGCATCGCAAGGACACCCGTGCGGACGACTCCGCGCTGCACGCCATCCCCGACACCGGACCCGGCCCCGACGAGACGGTCGTCGACCGCGAACGCTCGCTGCTGCTGCACACCGCCCTGGCCGAACTCCCGCAGCCCCAACGGGAGGTGGTCCACCTCGCCTACTTCGCGGGCCGCACCTACCGCCAAGCCGCCGTGGAGTTGGGTATCCCGGAGGGAACGGCGAAGACCCGGCTGCGCTCGGCGCTGCGTAAATTGGCCGAGTCTTTGGCCGACCCGCCCGATCCGGCACTGGAAAGAGGCGCATGATGGCGACAGGGGAAGGAGGCGCGGCGTGAGCACCGACCACGACGACGTACGTGACCTCCTGGCGGCCTGGGCCTTCGGGGCCCTCCTGCCGGCCGACGAGAAAACGGTCCCGCCGCACCTGGCCGAGTGCGAGTCCTGCGCCGCGGAGGCGCGGCGACTGCGCGAGACGGTACGGCTGCTGGACGGGACGCCGGGAGCACCGAACGCTTCGCTCAACGGGACCCGCGGGCACCGACGTGATCCAGCCACCGACCCGCGACCGGCCGGGACGAGCGCAGGCTCACCCGCCCCCGCCCTCCTCGCGCTCGCCCTCCGCTCCCGCCCCGCTGCGCCCCGAGTCGCCCCGCATGCCGCCCCCTACGCCGCCGCCGTCGCCGGCCTACGGGCGCTGCTGCGGGAGCTGGACGGGGCGGACGGGCACGGACCGTGGGGCACGCCGGTCGTGCACGACTGGGATGTGCAGAGCACGCTCGCCCATCTGATCGCCGCCGACGAGCCGCTGGCGGGCCGGCTGGGCCTCGCCGCCTGCGTTCCGGCGGAGCCGGTCGCGGAGGGGGCGGGGTGGGAGGACGCCTGGGCCGCTCGGACCGCCGAGGTGATCGCGTACGAGCGGCGGCGCCCGCCCGAGGAGACGGCCGCCGCCTGGACCGCGCAGGCCGGGGCGCTGCTCGCCACGCCCGAGGCCCAGGACCTCGAACGGGCCTCCCACGCCACGACGTTGATGGGCGTACGGCTGCCCGTCGCCGACCATTTCCTCGTGCGCGCCTTCGAGACGTGGATCCACACGGACGACATCGGGCGGGCCCTCGGACTCGCCGTACCCCCGCCGCCCGACCCCCACCTGTGGCAGCTCGTCCATCTCGCCGTGCGGATCCTCGGCACGGCACTGGGGCCCACCGCGCCCCCGGTGCTCCTCGCGGTGACCGGGCAAGGAGGCCGGGACGCCCAGTGGGTGCTGGGCTCCGAGGACGAGCCGGTACGGGCCGAACTCGTCCTGGATCCCGTCGACTTCTGCCTCCTGGTGGGCGGCCGGTACGCGCCCGACGAGGTGCCCCGGGGTGCGTCGGGCGACGACGGCGCCGTACGCGACGTACTGGAGCGGGCGGCCTCGCTGGCGTGGCTCTAGGAGGGGGCAGGGCCCGTCACCGCACCGGTGTGAAATCCCTCGACCCGATGAACGAGGGCCGGGGTACCGGTGCCGCGAACGGCTCCACCGCCGCGTTCTCCACGCTGTTGAACACGATGAAGACGTTGCTGCGCGGGAACGGGGTGATGTTGTCCCCGGAGCCGTGCATGCAGTTGCAGTCGAACCAGGTCGCCGAACCGGCCCGGCCCGTGAAGAGCTTGATGCCGTGCCGGTCGGCGAAGCGGGTGAGCGCCTCGTCGGACGGGGTGCCCGCGTCCTGCATCTGGAGCGACTTCTTGTAGTTGTCCTGCGGGGTGGCGCCCGCACAGCCGAGGAACGTCCGGTGCGACCCCGGCATGATCATGAGGCCGCCGTTGGTGTCGTGGTTCTCGGTCAGCGCGATCGACACGGACACGGTCCGCATGTTCGGCAGGCCGTCCTCGGCGTGCCAGGTCTCGAAGTCCGAGTGCCAGTAGAAGCCGCTGGCCCCGAAGCCCGGCTTGACGTTGATCCGCGACTGGTGGACGTACACGTCCGAACCGAGGATCTGCCGGGCCCGCCCGACGACCCGCTCGTCGCGTACGAGCCGTGCGAAGACCTCGCTGATCCGGTGCACCTCGAAGACGGACCGGATCTCCCGCGACTTCGGCTCGACGATGGAGCGCTCGTCGGCGCGGATCGCGGGGTCCCGTATCAGACGCTCCAACTCGGCGTGGTAGACCGCTACTTCGTCCGGAGCGAGCAGTTCCTCCATGGCGAGGAAACCGTCCCGCTCATACGTGTGGAGGTCGCCCGCGGTGAGGGGGCCGGGCGTGTCCGGAGTACCCCAGACGACCGGGTCCTGACGGGGAATCGCCACTTCGGTGGTGCCACGGCTCGGGTACAGGTCGGTGATCGTGGTCATGGACCTCAGACCTCCTCGGGTTCGGTCAGCAGCGGGTAGACGCCGTTCTCGTCGTGGTCCTCCCGTCCGGTCACGGGCGGATTGAAGACGCAGAGACAGCGGAAGTCCTCCTTGATCCGCATGGTGTGCCTCTCGTGCCCGTCGAGGAGGTACATGGTTCCGGGCGTGATCGTGTACGTCTTTCCCGTCTCGTTGTCGGTGAGCTCGGCCTCGCCCTCGACGCACACGACGGCCTCGATGTGGTTCGCGTACCACATCGACGTCTCCGTACCCGCGTACAGGATCGTCTCGTGGAGGGAGAAGCCGACCTTCTCCTTGGCGAGGACGATGCGCTTGCTCTCCCAGGTGCCCGATGCCGACCTGACGTGCCGGTCGGTGCCTTCGATGTCCTTGAACGAACGGACTATCACGGTGCTGTTGCCTCCTCGTCAAACGGTTTCGCGTAGGGCGCGGGCGAGGGTGCGCAGCCCCTCGTCCAGTTCTTCGGGGGTGATGGTGAGCGCGGGGAGCAGTTTCACGACCTCGCTCTCCGGCCCGGACGTCTCGATGAGCAGTCCGAGTTCGAAGGCGCGACGGGCCACGCGGTCCGCACGCTGCTTCTCGTGGAACTCCAGGCCCCAGACGAGCCCCCGCCCCCGGTACTCCTTGGTGTCGGCGAGGTTCTCCTCGGTGATGGAGATCAGGGCCTGCTCGATCTGCTCGCCGCGGGCGCGGGTCTGCTTCTCCATGGCGGACCCGTCGGACCAGTACGCCTCCAGGGCGGCGGTGGCCGTGACGAACGCGGGGTTGTTGCCGCGGAAGGTGCCGTTGTGCTCGCCCGGCTCCCAGATGTCCAGCTCGGGCTTGAACAGGCACAGGGACATGGGCAGTCCGTAGCCGCTGATGGACTTGGACACGGTCACGATGTCGGGCACGATCCCCGCCTCCTCGAAGGAGAAGAACGCGCCCGTCCGCCCGCAGCCCATCTGGATGTCGTCGACGATGAGCAGCATGTCGCGCCGTTTGCAGAGGTCGGCGAGGGCGCGCAGCCACTCGGGCCGGGCCACGTTGATGCCGCCCTCGCCCTGCACGGTCTCGACGATGACCGCGGCGGGCTGGTTGAGCCCCGACCCCTGGTCCTCCAGCAGCCGCTCGAACCAGAGGAAGTCCGGGACCTTGCCCTCGAAGTAGTTGTCGAACGGCATCGGGGTCCCGTGCACGAGCGGGATACCGGCGCCCGCCCGTTTGAAGGCGTTGCCGGTGACGGCGAGCGACCCGAGCGACATCCCGTGGAAGGCGTTGGTGAACGACACGATCGCCTCGCGCCCCTTCACCTTGCGCGCCAGCTTCAGCGCGGACTCCACGGCGTTGGTGCCCGTGGGTCCGGGGAACATGACCTTGTACGGCAGGTCGCGCGGCCGCAGCACGAGACTCTGGAAGGTCTCCAGGAAGGTGCGCTTGGCGGACGTCGACATGTCGAGACCGTGGGTGACGCCGTCGCGTTCGAGATAGTCGATCAGGGCGCGTTTGAGTACGGGGTTGTTGTGGCCGTAGTTGAGGGAACCGGCGCCGGCGAAGAAGTCCAGATAGGCGTGGCCGTCCTCGTCGTACATCCGGCTGCCCCGGGCCCGGTCGAAGACGGTGGGCCAACTGCGGCAGTAGCTGCGTACCTCCGACTCCAGGGTCTCGAAGACGCTCAGGTCGGGCTGGGTGATGGTCACGGCGTAACTCCTCGGAAGCGTGGGGGGTTCAGAGCGACAGGGGGCCGATGCGGTACAGCACTTCGGGGTCGTGCCCGCCGTCGGGGAACTGCCCTGTCTCGAACAGGACTTCGCGTTCCACGGGTGCGCCGTGGCGCCGCGCGAAGGAGGTGAACAGGCGCTCGGACGCGGTGTTGTCGGGGGTGATGGTCGTCTCGACGACGGACAGCCCGCGCTCGCCCGCGACCCGCGCGGTCAGTCCGTCGAGCAGGGCCGCGGCCAGCCCGCGCCCGCGGTACGCCGCGTCGACGGCCACCTGCCACACCAGCAGGGTGCCGGGGCGCTCGGGTCGTACGTACGCGGTGATGAACCCGACAGGCCGGCCGTCGGCGGCGCGTGCCACTACCGAGGTGCCGGCGAAGTCACGGCACCACAGCAGATAGCTGTACGAGGAGTTCAGGTCGAGGGTCTCGGAGTCCTTGGCGATGCGCCAGAGCGTGGCCCCGTCAGCCACCTCAGGACGGTCGATCCGTAGTCCCTCGGGCATTTCCAGGAATTCCGCTTGCAGGTCTGCTTGTGCGGCGGTCATGCGGATTGAATTTACCGAGAGAAAAGTGAAATTGCATCGCTGGACGGGGTTACGTGCGGGCCGGCCATGTGTTATCACGCGGGTGCATGCGCCCGCGCGAGGGCATACCGAAAGATCCCGGTATGCCCGGCATGAAAGGGATGAAACGAGCGCGGTGTGGAGTCGATCACATGCACGTAACCGTCACGAGATCTGCCCGAATTACCATGGTTGGCGTTCGCGAAATCTTGGCGTTTAGGGCCGAGGAAAGCGGGCAGACGAATACGGGAAGCTGCGTTGAATTAATAGCGGAATGAGAAGGGCTGAATGGGGAGGCGGAATGAGGGGGTGGAATGAGAAGGGTGGAGAAGCCCTGTGATTCCCGGAATCAGGCGCCGGCGACTCCGTCGATACGCTCGCGGACGATGTCGGCGTGTCCGTTGTGGCGCGCGTACTCCTCGATCATGTGGAGGTAGATCCAGCGCAGGCTGACCTCGATGCCGGCCATCGGCATCCCGTCCGGGATCCGCCCGATGTCGTCGAGCGACCGCCCGGCGCACACCTCCTGCCCACGGGCGATCTCCCGCCGCCAGACCGCGAGAGCGTCGTCGAGCCCCCGCTCGGGACTGAGCCGGTAGCCGGACTTCTCGTCGTACACCGCAGGAAGCTTCTCGCCGCCGGCCACCCGCTGGAACCAGGTGCGTTCCACCTCGGCGAGGTGCTGGACGAGCCCCAGCAGGGTGAGCTGGGAGGGCTCCGCGGAGGCGCACCGTAACTGCTCGTCGTCGAGCCCCCCACACTTCTGCTCGAGGGTGGCCCGGTGAAAGGCGAGCCAACTCTCCAGCATGGGCCGCTCGTCGGCGGTCAGGAGGGGGATGGGGCGGCCGTCGGGAAGCGTGGCGTAGGTCGTCATGGGGGGAGTCTTGCACGGTGCGGTCGCGCTTCGGGGAGTACTCGGTCCCCTCCGGCGGACGCGTGTCCTTCCGGTCCCCGCGGTTTGCTCGGGCTCACCTCACGAGGGCGCACGTAGGGGGCATGGACCGTCCGGTCCCTGCCCCCTACGCAGGGTGGTTTACGGCGCGTCCACCACCGTGCCCGTCAGCATCGGGTGGCCGGGAAGCGGCTCGCCCTCGTAGTCGGTCAGCGCGACGCCCACCGACTCGGCCGGCTCGGCCAGCTGGTCCTTCACCGTCGGCAGGGAGAATTCGGCGGTGGTGCTCCCGGCCGAGATGTCCGCCCATGCCCACAGGTTCGCCTGGGAGAGCGGGCGCTCGGGGTCGGCGAGTTCACCGAAGTAGTCCATCAGCCACTGCGGGTCCACGTCCTTGGTGGACAGCTCGGCGCCCTCGGTGACCGGAAACACCCGGACCGGCTGCCAGATGTCCGCGTCGGCGGGCTCGGAGAGGGAGATCTGCCAGGTCAGCGTGTCTCCCTCGATCCCCTGGTCCTTGACCGGAGTCAGGGTGACCGCGGGCTCGGGGTCGTCGTTCAGCGCGGTGACCCCGCCCCGGTACGAGCCGATGACGGCGCCGCGCACGGCCTTCGCGATGACGTCGTACTGCTCGTCGTAGCCGAAGCGTGTGTCGCCCTTCACCTCCACGGGTACGTCGATGGGCTTGCCGCCGGGCCGGACCGTGACCACTTTGTCCGTGGACTCTCCGGTGTCGGGGTCGAGGACGGACAAGCGGACCTTGCCGCTGCCGCGTCCGGAGACCTGGACCGGGACGTGGTACGTGAGGGTGCCCGAGTCGCCTTCCTTGGCGGTGAGCCGGCCGATGTCGACGCGGGGCAGCGCAGCGGCCTTGACCGCCGGGGTGCCGGGGGCCCAGCCCCAGGCATCCATCAGCCAGGCCTGCCCGGACGATGAACGCGGAGTCAGCTCAAGGGACTTGACGTGCCCCAGGTCGAGTCGGGCGCGGGTGGCCGCCGTCAGCGGGACACGCAACTCGCGCGCCCAGTAGGAGGAGGTGCGCGCGCTGCCCGGCAGCCCGTCGACCTGGACCTGGCCGAGCTCGGCCCGGCGGCCGGAGGAGTCGGTGATGGTCACGTCCAGCTTGGTGCCCGTCGTGTTCGGCGGCACGAACACCCGCAGCGCCAGGCTCTTGGCTCCGGAGAGGGAGACCGGAGCGGCAGGGCTGACCTTGGTCGCCGTGCCCGGCGCCGACCACTTCAGCGCGACCGCGCTGCGGCCGGCCTCCTTGTCCTTCCACCACCACGCGAAGTGCGGCGACGAACCCTCGGTGTCCGGGCCCAGGCAGGCCACGGCAGGGTCGGGGTCGAGCGCCGAGCACAGCCTGCCGCCGGTCACCTTCACCGGGGCGTCGGGCAGGAAGCCGCCGGTGCGGCGGGCGCCGACCGCGTGGGTCAGCACGCGGGCCGGGTCGGCGGACGGGGCGCGCCGGCCCGAGCCGTCGAGCAGCGGGCGCACCCGGTCGTCGCCGGCGACGAACAGCCGGGCCGCGGCGGCGATGTAGGTGGCGCCCGCCTGGTGCTGCTGGTCGGCGGTCAGCCGGGTGCGGGTGCCCGTGGAGCACACCGGGTCGGGCCCGTCCTCCGGGAACTCCCAGAAGTCGTCGTAGGAGGGCGCCTCGGACTGGCCCGGCGTCCACTCGGTGTTGAAGAAGTTGTGGTTGGCGCCGACCATGTAGACGGCGCTGTGCAGGGCGGTGCCCCGGCTGACCCCGCGCGTCCCGTCGACGTACACCTCGCCCTGGAGGTCGGAGACGTCACCGTCGCAGCCGGGCAGGATCGTCGTGGACGGCACGTCGGCGACCGGATTCTGGCCGAAGATCGTCGGTCCGATGAGGACGGTGCCGCGGATCTTCCAGCGCACGGGGCCCCGGTAGCCGTCCTGTGCGGCGGGTGGCGGGTAGAGGCTGTCCATGGCGGCCCGGTTGACGCCCTCGCCGCCGCGCGAGTGGCCGACGAGCAGGACGCGGGACAGGTCGGCCTTGGCTGCGTCGGGCACGGTCGCCGGGGCGGTGCCCGGGTGCGCTGCCCAGCCGGCCCACTGGGCGAGGTGCTGCCTCACCAGCGAGGAGCGCGCCTGCGCACCCGCGTCCTCGGCGTCCGCGTCCTGGCCGTTGACCTCATGTGTTCAGCTGAGGCCGTGACCTGACGCTCCGGCGGAAGAAGGGTGCCTCCCACCTGCGATGATCTGGACTGTCTAGATCAAAACCGTC